>JBGTCP010000153.1:0-6756 GCA_041748815.1 Chthoniobacterales bacterium | reverse complement strand
GTTTTTCATGCTGACGACGGTCCAGCCCTTGGCAGCCGCTTCATCGAGACCTTTGTCGAGTCGGCCGATGGGTGATTCGCGATCGTAGGCGTATTCCCGCTCTGCATCATCATGGTGGACGTAGAGGCAGAAGCGCGCACCGGGACCTGCGGCGGTCCACTGCAGCATTTCCAGGTCGCCATCGGAATTTCCAAAAGCGGCGATGGGGCGACGACCGATTTGTTTTTGGATGCCGACCGGTTTGCCTTCCTCGTCGTTGATGAAATCGACCGCCGGCAACTTCATCAGCACCGGTTTTCCATTCACCATCTCCCATTTTAGTTTGCCGCTGCTGCCCACGACTTGCTCGGGCGGAATGCCATAGGCTTGCTCGGTCCACGGGCGCATGAAATCGATACCTCCGCCGGACACAATGAAGGTTTTGAAGCCGTTTTCCCGAAGGTAGGCGAGCAACTCAACCATCGGCTGAAAGGTCATCTCGAGGAGTGGCCGTCCGGTAACCGGATGTTTCGCGGTGGCGATCCAGTCCTGCACGATTTTCTCGAATTCTTCCGTGCCCATTCCGCTATGGGTTACCGCGATAATTTCCGTGATTCCTTCGTAACCGTTGGCCAACACGGCTTTCGCATCACCTTTGAGCAGGGAGGCAAATGGTTCTTTGTCGGCCCACTCGGGGTGCCGGGGCGCCAGGGCCTTCACGCGGTCGAGTGCGAACAGGAGCTGAAAATACATCGGCTGCTCGGACCAGAGAGTGCCGTCGTTATCGAAGGTGGCGATGCGCTCCGGCACCGGCACAAAGTCGGGCGAGCCTTCCCTGGTGACTTTTTCGACGAAGGCGGTAATGGCCTTTTTTGCCGGGCCATCGTTCCACGAGGGGAGAGGATCGGCGGCTTGCGAAACGGAAGCGGTAAGAGCCAGTGCGCCAACGAGTGCGGCGGGGAAAAGCTTTCGTATGGTTTTCATGGTGTCTTTGAGGTCGGCTGGTAACGAGGAGGATTAATGAAAATTGGAAAGCCTGAAGATTATGGCTCCAATCACTGCAATAAGTATTTCATGAGTTCTATTTGGTGGTTGGTGAAGATTTGTGGCAGCTGCTTATCACGCATGGGAATCATGCGGTCAGTAGCTTGGATGGATTAAATCAGGATCCAATCGATGCCGCTATGGGACCTTGGTCCTATCCGGACGCTCCTATCAGGGGCTGTCGCCTGTCTCAACGATAAGCCGCCCTGTGAATTTATTGAGATGGCAACTGCTCCGTGGCAGATGGTGCTTTGACACAACGAAAGCCGAGGTGGTTGGTCCCTGTGGAAATTTCTCCCTTGCCTCGTGTGCCAACGATATAGCGTGAACAAAACTGGTCGCTGCAGAGAAACGAGCCGCCGCGATGGACCCGCTTCTTTATTCCGGGTTCCTGCGGGTCGAAGGATGTTTCAGGCCCTTGTGGATTGATCGCCACGCCGCGTGCCTTCGCCACCATTGAATAGTAATCGTGCCGGTACCAGTCGCTGCACCATTGCCAGACATTGCCCGACATATCATAAAGTCCGTAACCGTTGGCAGGAAACTTTGCGACCGGTGCCACGCCTGCAAAACCATCTTCCCCGGTGTCCTCCACCGGAAAACGACCTTGATGCGTATTAGCCATCCACTGACCACCCGGGCGGAAATCATTTCCCCAAACGAAAGTCTTTCGCTCACGTCCACCGCGTGCGGCGAATTCAAACTCCGCTTCGGTCGGCAAACGTTTTCCCGCCCATTCCGCATAAGCCTCCGCATCCGGATACGCGATGTGCAGAACCGGATACTTTTCTCTTCCGTTGATGTCGCTGTCGGGTCCGAGAGGATGACGCCAGTTTGCGCCATCGACCCAGCTCCACCATGTTAAGTGTCCAGTCTGCGGGGCTTCAGGGTCCGGCGGAGCGAATACGACAGATCCGGCGGTAAGATCCTCCACGGGGACATTTGGGAAGTCTTCTCTGGTCGGTTTCCGCTCCGCAATCGTGACGTAGCCGGTGGCTTCAACGAACTTGGCAAACTGCGAATTCGTCACAACTGTCTGATCCATCCAAAATCCGTCCACCCGCACGCGATGGATTGGTTCGGCATCGTGGGAAGGCATCGGCATTTCCTTGCTGCCATGACCACTGACCTCCGCTCCCATCTCGAATTCCCCACCGGGAATCCAAACCATTCCTTCCGGCGCAGGACCAGGTGTAAGCGTTTTGCTCTCCTCTGCTTTCAGAGAAGCCGAAACTGTGTCCGCCGCCAGAGCCGGGGTCCTCAACCAAATTCCATCCAGAGCCACCATCGAAGCAGCCATCCCGACTAGAACCGCAAGCCTCTTCCAGTAGAAGCCTTTCGATAAACGACAGGCTTCAGCCGTCGTCAATGGCGCGGAAATTAGCTCCGGCGATAGGTTTGCGGATGGCTGGTGGTTGATATCCATTCGAGTGATCCGCCAGGTGGTTACGGGTTCTGCGGCTCCATGGCTTGCCTGGCTTCGACCATTGCCTGCTGACTCACTTTCAGGGCGCCTTCCTGAGGCCTGTCCAAATCCGCAATCAGCCAGATCACCGTTGAAAACGTCACAGCGACAGCCACGGTCACCAAGGACCGCCTCGATCCGGCCAGGCCGACCTGATACCCCATTGCCCCTAATGAAAACCCGGCAACTGTGAACAGGCCAAACCAGATCGTTCCGGGAATGCGCGTTCTGACACCGACAGCGATACGTCTCGTATGAAGATCAATGACGTCATTCAAAGACTGTATGAACAAGCTCGCCATTTCCGAATCCGGATTGAGACGCGCGACAGTCACCGCTGCCGCCCAAAGCCTACCGTGAATTTCCTCAGATTGCTTGACGCCTTCTGCAATCGCGCCGGTGCGGACTGCGTCCAGTCGCACATCCACATAACCACGAAGCAGTTCCTGGATCTCAACAGTTTGACCGGCCAGCAAGCTCGCACGCAGGTAGGTGGATCCGATTGCATTGGCTTCCTCGATCACCAGGTCTCTTCTGGTGTCAAAGCGGGAGGCAGCCGCCCCGAAAGTGAAAGCCAGCATGAAAGCAAGCAGGCCGAGTGAGGCCGTGACCATCGTCCCGACCGGAGCATCCTTCTCACACTCCGGCTTGCGTTGCTGTGCCCTGGCCAGACGCCAACCGCATTCCACCGACAGCATGACGAGCGCAAAAGTCCCTGCAAAAAGGGCCGACAGGGGTACGATATCCAGAACGCTGTTAGTGCTGGCAGTCATGGCAAGGCCTCCCTTGATATTTCCGTCGAAAGGTTTGCATCATTTTAATCACTCCAGCACAAAATCTATGGCATCCAGCAGCGCCTGGGTGTCCACGGGTTTGCGAAAAAAGCCCGAAGCGCCGATCTCGTGAGCCGCCTCGCGCATTTCTGCCGAGTCCCGGGCAGTGAGGAAAATCACGGGGAGATTGTGATCCATCGCATTCAGGCGGCTTTTCAATTCCAGTCCTCCGATGCCGGGGAGCGTGATGTCGGCCACGATACAGCCTCTCTTTGTCAAATCCGCATTTGCCAGAAATTCATCGGCAGACTCATAGGCCTCGCAAGCCAGGGCTGCATTCACCATCACCCGGCCCAGAGCGCGGCGCACGCTCGCATCGTCGTCGATAATGAAAATAGTGGCGCGATCCAGAGTCATCAAGATCTGATCCTGCCGGTCTGGACGGAAATCGTCTATTGGACCTTGGTCCACTACCTCGAGTATGCTTTCAATCGAATATGGAACAACTCGTCACCCACCGGTAGCTGCCTGAATGGGGATCACTTCAACCGCCTCATTGCCTCCTGCCACCGCCCCGGCAGGAATTCGCCGATCAAAGGTGGCAAGATGCGCTCCGTTTGAAGCGGCTAAGGCAAGGAGGTAGAGATCTGCCACCCGTGAAGGCGTGAGGAGTCCGGCATTTAGCAGGACGGTATCATCCAGGAGGGAAACATCGTGTTCGCAATTCTCCGCCTGTATGGCGACCACGAACCCAATGAGCACCTCCCGCACCCGCTTGCTCGTGCCGAGGCTATTCGGATACTGGGGCTGGCTCGCGACCCGGATCACTCCATTGACGAGATGAGAACACAGCAACAGGCGTAGAGGGGCCCGCTTGGCATACCACCTGTGCGCTGCGTCATGATGGACATGCATTGGATCCAGCAAGGCCAACAGCGTGTTCACATCCGGCAGAAATCGCTTCATGGCACCTTATCCAACAGCTCTTTTACCAGGACCGGAGTCACTGGACGCGCCCCTTGGGAAACGGGAAATAAAGGTATTCCGTTTCGCTGCTTCTGCGCGACAGCCGGTGTTTCTACCGCGTCCCGCAGCAACTTGGAAACCACCTCTCCCAGTGGCTTGCGCTGGCGCACCGCCATAATCCTGGCAGTCTCCAACACGTCGTCGTCCAGATTTAAGGTCGTTCTCATGGAAATAGCATCACGCATCACGCATCATCCGTCAAGTCTGGTAAAACTAACCGACCATCATTAGTTTTCATTCGTGACCGGGATTGACTCCGCACCCGCTTCGAACCCGGCCTCGCCGCAGAGCCGGACAAGTTCGGCCACAGACATCACCTTCATCTTTTCCATCACCCGGGCACGATGAACTTTGACGGTTTTCTCCGAAATGACCAGGTGGCCGGCAATTTGTTTATTCAACGATCCGGTGATGACCCAGGCCATGACCTCACGTTCACGCCCGGTAAGTTGTTCAATTCGTTCGCGAATCGATTGGATCCGACTGCGATTGAAAAGCTCATTCCGATGTCTTTCCAATCCCTCCGCAACGGCCAGCAGAAGCTCCTTGGTTTCGAAAGGTTTTTGAAGAAATGAGACTGCCCCGTGTTTCATGGCTTCGACAGTTTCGGGAATGCTGCCGTTTCCGCTGAGGAACACAATGGGACAGGCAATGGCTTCGGCCTTCATCTGGCTTTGCAGGGCGAGCCCCCCGAGGCCTGGCATTTTGAGATCAACAATAGCACATGCGGGGTGCGGGATCGCGCATTTGGTGTGCTCGAGAAAGTCTTCCGCAGACGGGAAGCCCTTAGGCTCGTAACCTGCAACCCGGACGACCCGACCAATACTGCGAAGGACAGATGGATCGTCATCGACGATGAACACGGTGGCGGCGAGAGAATTCACCATAAGACCCTAGGGTTTATCCCCCTTAAACTAATAAGGCAATCCTGAATTACTTGAAGATACAGGCAACATTACATCAAGAACCGCCCCTCCGGCGGGATGATTTTGGGCCAGTAATTCTCCCCCGGAACTTTCCATGATGCTGCGGCTGATGGACAATCCCAGCCCCAACCCGCCCGGCTTGGTGGATTGAAAAGGGGAGAAAATCCCATCCAAACGGTCCGCTGCTATTCCCGGCCCGGAGTCATGAACTGACACCACGGAAACACCTCCCCGCCGGGACGTGATGATTTTTAAAGTCCCTCCGGCACCCTGCTCTTGCATGGCGTCGAGTCCGTTCATGGCCAGATTAATGAGAACCTGTTGGAACCCCACCCTGTCCATACAGACAGGCGGCAGAATTTCTTCAAGCTCGAGTTTCACCGGAATTTTCCGGCTGAGAAGTTCACTATGCAGCATCGCGACGACCTCGCGAACAACCTCGTTGGGAGAGAAAAATTGCACTTCCGCCTGGTCCTCTTTTTTTAACATGCCTCGCATGCCTTGAATAACTGCCCCCGCACGCTTGGCATCGTCCGCAACATCTTGCAGGATCGCGGATGTTTCCTCGATATCGGGTTCCTCGGAATGCAAAATTTTCGTGCCTGTCTGGGCATTTGCCAGGATGGCTGCCAAAGGCTGATTCAGTTCATGAGCCAGAGTGCCGGCCAGCGTCCCGAGCACATTGATGCGGGAAAGATGCGCAACCTCCCGACGTTGAATTTCACTCTGTTCTGCCGCCAGCACGCGGTTTGTGATGTCCATCGAGACACCCCGCATGAGAACCGATTTGCCAGTATCATTTTGTTCCACCCTGCCCAGCGCAGAGATCCACCGTATGCTTCCATCGGGAAGCACCAGCCGGTATTCCGCCTCGATAGCGATTCCGCCTGAGACCGCTTCCTCCATCCTTGCCTCCACTGTAGGGCGGTCGTCGGGATGGAGGGTTTTGAAAAAAAGCGCCATGTTCATCTGCTCCCCCGGGGAAACATTGTAGAGAGCACGTCCCTCGTCAGAAATCCAGATTTGCCCTGTGGCAATATCCAATTCCCACAGCCCCAGTCGAGCTGCTGCTGCTGCATGCCTGAGACGTTGCTCGCTGTTTTGCAGCGCAGCCATGGCACGTGGATATCCTGCCGCCGCCCGGCGCAATTCATAGCTCATCACCAAAATCACGGCGAAGAATGGAACGCTTGCGTTGATGGGTAGCTCCAACACACCATATGCCGAAAGGGCTGCCCAGGCGGGAGCGGCCAAAAGGAAAAAACAAAAACTTCCCCCGCACAGAACCGCGCGGCGCCGCTGATCGGGCGATCTCCCGCGCCACAACCGAAAGGAGGCGTCTGCAATATAACAAAGAAGGGTCAGAGCTGCAACCGGTCCCAGAAACAGCCAGGGATTGGGTTCCCACTGCGCGGGGACAGAAACCTGTGCACCCATAAAGCTGATTTTCTCTAAACTATCCACCTTTAAAAAATGCAGGCTCGATCCGGTAGTGAAATTTGCAATCACAGCCGCCACCCGCAGTCCTAAAGCCATGAAAAGC
>JBGTCP010000152.1:0-3014 GCA_041748815.1 Chthoniobacterales bacterium | reverse complement strand
GACGACCCCGCCCGCAAGGATATGCTAATGGACATTGGTACCGAGGAACTGAGTCACCTTGAGGTTGTCGGCACGCTCGCCCGCATGCACCTCAAACCCATGAAAACCTCCCGCGAAGCAGCTGAAGCAGACCCGCTCGTTGCCATCGCAGGCGGCGGTGGAGTCACCCTCTGCAACTCGATGGGCAATCCGTGGACAGCCGACTATTTAAAAGTGACCGGCGAACTCGATGTCGATCTCCGCAGCAATATCGCAGCGGAGGCCCGCGCCAAGATCGTTTACGAACGACTCATCAATTTCACGGATGACCCAGGGACAAAGGACGCCCTGCAGTTCCTCATGACCCGTGAGATCACCCACATGAAAGTATTCATGAGTGCGCTGGAAAGCATGGGCCAAGACCCGCTCGAGATCGGCTTGATCCCGCCGACGCCCGGCATTGTTGACAAGTATTTCAACGACTCCACTGGAGAGAATGACGAGGGCGACGAGGACTTCACCGGGCCTTGGAACACAGGCAACGGGCTGGACATGGTCCCCGGCCCAGTCCAGCCGATCGCAGAAGCAACAGCTGTTGAGGTTCAAAGAGAAGTACGAAACTCGGTGAAAAAATCACCAAGCACAAAAGGGAAGTCGAGAAAATCGCGGTAAGCGGCGGTCATGAACACTGCGGGCGGGGGTCCAGTTTAAACAGGTCCGAGGATCTGTTTATTGCAACGATATTCGTAAGTAGGACACACGGCAAACTTGCCAAGTCGATCATTACTTCGAATAGTATTAAAGACTCCCCCGATATCCCCTGCAATGAACCTATCTACTGTTTCTCTCCTCTTCGCATCGCTCCTCCTTCTTTTAGAAATACCACCAGCTCATAGTCAGTGGGTTATGTTCAGTGAGGATTCGGGATCCTCTACCGGCTGGTCCTTTACCCCGTGGGGTGCGCTGGAGGCCTCAACAATCGAACATGAGGGACTGCAAGCCATTCTTCTAAAGCCTGGCGATTTGCCCGCGAAAGCCTGGGCCGGTGTTACCATGGGCAAATGGAAAGATCCACTCGCTCTGGACCAAGCAATTGTGACTGATGGTGTCATTTCATTTAAATTTAATAGCACCGATGGCGGAGGGCAGCGTTTGCAAGTGAGCTTCGAAATTCTGGATGGCGAAGGCAATCCCGTTGATGGCACAGAAGCTTTTATTCCTCTCAGTGAAATCAGTGATTTCGCAGCTGTGGATGATGATCCAGAAACCTGGCAAAGCGTGTCCGTTCCGCTGCTTGAATCTTTAAATCGCTCGGGCCACCCGGCAGAAAGTGCTCATTTTTTGGGCAAAATCGCAATCCAATATATTGAAGATGTGCCAGAAAAAGATTTGCTGATTACCGAGGTAAAACTGGACGTTCCTTGAGCATTTGGCCTGGGATTCGGTATTCCGATCATATCAACTCTTCGATGGCGAACTCACCGACCTTTCCGGGAACCGTGTGCCGGGGATCGTTTCATTGACTGCACCGGCATGGACACATTGCTCAGAACAGACGAATAGCTATTGTGAAAGGATTTTGGTTACCTTAAAACCCGGTGACGTTGTCGTCTATGACAACCACCCAGCAGTCCCGGAGCACAACGTTGTGACGCCCTAGTTGCAATGCAAAGGCGGCTTTCCACACGCACGTCAAAACGAAAATGTTCTAATGTTTCACCCAGACGAATCGGGATTCAGTGTTCGCAATACTGGATGAGGCGATGAGCGGGCTCGCCCCTTGGTTGGGAGCTTGGACGTAGTTGCTGTTCACCTGCGCCTGGATTAGAACCTGACCACCCCCGGCATCCACGAATTTGAATCTCTCCCACAGCCCTACAGCGGTCCGACTCGCGATCAATGACGCGTTGCCTCCGCTTTCCGCACAGACAAACTTGTTGTTTGCATGGCTGCGCAAAGCCAACCAGCCACCACCGCCATCAACCACGGTAAACTTCTCCCACAGCCCTGCAGAGGGCCGGTTAGCGATCAGAGGCAAGTTGCCGACGCTGTCAGCGCAGACAAATTGATTGTTCGCCTCCAACCGCAATGAGATGACATCACCAACAGCGGGTAAAGCGGCTCCACTGCCAAGGTTTGCGACATAAAATCCCCGCCCTGCGAGTCCGACAACGAGTTTGCTGGCATCCGGATTGAAGGCGATGCAGGTGCCCCGCAACATTCCGAGACCCGCATTCTGCTGGTTCCATGTTGCACCGCGGTCATTACTCACCCACACACCCGTTGCGCGAATCTGATCGTGAAAGGGCTGGTCGTTGGTGATCACCACCAGCCGGTTGGAATTGGTGGGATCTACCGCCAAATCGCCGATCCATGATGATGCGTCGCGATTAGAGGTCCAGAGCCGCTCCCAGAGAGTGGTGCCCTTGTCATAACGCCAGACTCCGTAGTCGGTCCAATACGATTGATCCACTGTGACGTAGAGCACATCGGGATCCGACGGGTCGAGGTTGAGACCGGCATGGTTTGCCGTGGGTCCACCCACTTTGGAAAAATTCAGCCCGTTGTTCGTAAAATAGACTCCGTCCGAGGTGGCAATGTAAAAACTGTCCCCCGCACGTGGGTCATGGCAGATCTCACCCACAGTGGTGCCGGCGGGACCGATGTTGCGTTTGACCCAGTTATCTGCTGTGGTCGTGGCCCGGTCGGTGTAATAAAGACTGCCGGAGGCGGTGACCCAAAGGCGGTTGGCGCTGCCGGGATGAACATGGATCGACGTGGCCTCGGTGGGTGTCACAGGGGACGGTAATACCGTCCAATTGTTTCCTCCATCAGTGCTGCGGGCGACGGCTTCATTGACATTGCCCTGCCCCAGCGCTGCAAACATGACGTTGCTGGAGGCAAAGGCCACATCGTGGCCGCCACTCCAAGCTGGTAGTCCCGGGTTGCTGACCCGCCAACTGACTCCACCATCCCAACTCTGGATCGCTTTTGCTGCATCCATGCCAAGCAGCACGATATGATTGGGGTTGTAG
>JBGTCP010000151.1:0-11868 GCA_041748815.1 Chthoniobacterales bacterium | reverse complement strand
TATCCGCTGCCAGCTCGACACTTGCAAAAAACGCATCCGCCTCGAGTTGAAGAATCATTTCCCCCACCATTCTTTCATAAAGTGGTATTGCGGTGAGGTGCTCATGGTGCGGCGTATTTTACTGAATCTCCTCCATGATCTTTTCCAAAGCAACCGCGGGATCCTGAGCTGCTGTGATCGGGCGTCCGATGACCAGGTGGCTTGCGCCGGCATCGATGGCCTGCCGGAGTGTGAGGATGCGTTTTTGATCATTGGTATCCGCCCCAGCCGGACGCACGCCGGGTGTGACGATGACAAATTCCGGTCCGAATACCTGCCGGAGCAAACCAAGCTCCAGCGGGCTTGCGACGACTCCGGTGAGTCCGCCCTGCTTGGCCACATGCGCCAGCCGCAGGACCTGGTCTTCCACCGCACCTTGCACGCCCACCGATTCCAACACAGCGCGTTCCATGCTGGTTAGGACGGTCACGCCGAGCAGCGTGCAAGTGGCGTCGCCGCGTCCGGCCACTGCCGCTTCCGCCATAGGAGCCCCGCCGCCGGCATGGATCGTGAGCATGTCCACACCCAGCTCCATGGCGGATTCGACGGCATGGCACACGGTGTTCGGGATATCATGAAATTTTAAGTCGAGAAAAACACGCGCGCCCGAGTCCTGCACTGCCTTCACGATATCCGGCCCTTCGGCGACAAAAAGCTGGAGTCCGATTTTAAAGTATCCGGTGCGGTTGCCGAGTTGGTGGAGGAGTCCACCAGCCTCAGCGCGGGATGCACAATCCAACGCGACGATAATTTTCAACTTGGAGTCTAATGCTTGCGTGCTCATGTTGCCGAGATTAGTGAGCGTGCTGAAATGAGTCAAAGTGATATGGAAAATCCTGCGAACACAGTGGTGGAATCCGCTCCGTGCAAGATTAACCTGACCCTGCGTGTGCTGGGGAAACGCGAAGATGGATTCCATGCGATCGAGACTGTAATGGCGGCGGTGGATGTGCAGGACACGCTGCGGCTTGAGCAAAGTGAGGAGGCGGGTGTGCAGTTCAATTGCTCCGATGCTTCATTGCCGGTCGATGGCACGAATCTGGTAGTGCGGGCGGCCGGTTTGTTCATCGAGCGCACGGGGATCCGGCAGGGCGTGCGGATTCATCTGGAAAAACGTATCCCTCATGGGGCTGGACTCGGCGGTGGAAGCAGCGATGCGGCGGCCACACTACGCGGCATGAACCGGCTTTTCGCCACCGGCATCGGCCATGCCACGTTGGAACAATGGTGCTCTGAGATGGGTTCGGATATTCCGTTTTTTATCAGAGCTGGATTTGCCCAATGCACCGGACGCGGTGAAATCATCGAGCCGTGGGAAGGACCTGCACCGTGTGGATGGAGGTTGCTGCTTATCAAACCGCCCTTCGCTGTTCCCACGCCCGATATTTACAAACGCTGGGCCGCATCGCTTGAGCTTCCGGGCATCTGCTATGCAGCACAGGAAGTGGATGGAATCACGCTGGTGAATGATCTGGAGCGTCCGGCCTTTGAAAAATTTCCCGTCCTGGGGCTGATCAAACAGCATCTTCTGAATGACGAATCGGTGCGTGCAGCCATGCTCTCAGGTTCCGGCTCGACGGTGTTTGCGGTGCTTCATGATGGAGTGGTGATTGACGCATTGGAGGCAACGCTTCGGGAAGAGTTTGGTGAAACGCTGTGGATTGCGGCGGCTGGGTTTGTGGGGGAGCCGTGAAAGGCAACCTCCGACGACGCGCTTACGCGGTAGTCGCTTTTGCAAAGCGGCGGTAGAGTCCGGCGTAGACTCCATTTGCCTGGAGCAGTGAAGTATGGTTGCCACGCTCGACGATAAGCCCGTTTTCCAGCACCAACACCAGATCCGCGTGAATGATGGTGCTCAGTCGATGTGCCACGATGAAACTGGTGCGGCCTTTCAGGAGCTTGTTGAGAGCTGCCTGTGTGCGGGCTTCAGTGATTGTATCAATGTTGCTGGTGGCCTCATCGAGGATGAGGATGCGGGGCGATGCGATCATTGCGCGGGCAAAACATATGACCTGTCGCTGCCCGAGTGAAAGTGAGGTCCCCCGCTCACCGACTTGAGTCTGGAATCCATCGGGCAATTCCTCAATGAGGTCGAGAGAATCCAAGGACCTGCACGCCTCTATCACATCTGCGTCCGTAGCGCCGGTCTTGCCCATGCGGATGTTGTCCATGACAGTGCCGGCGAAGAGGAAATTCTGCTGCTGGACGAGGCCCATCTGGCGATGCAGCGCAGTGGATTGGATTTGACGCAGATCGATCCCATCCAGCAAAATGCTGCCACTGTCGGGCTGGTAAAATTTAGTCACCAGATTAATGATCGAGCTTTTCCCGCTGCCGGTGTGTCCGACTAAAGCGATGGACTGGCCGGGTTCAGCGATGAAATTAACCTCCTTGAGCACAGGTGTGCCCGGGATATACGAAAAGGTTACATTTTGAAAATCCACCTTCCCGCGCAACTCGCCGGGATTCACTGCGTCATCGGGATCCTGCCAATCGGGTTTGGTATCCAGCAATTCAAATACACGCTCCGCACCCGCCAGCGCGTTGATCGCGCTTGCAAACTGATTCGCGAGGTTGCGTATCGGATCGAAGAAAAGGTTTGCGAGAAAAAAGAAGAGGATCAGATCACCCAGCTCCATGGCCGGTCCTGTTCCCATGACACGCATTCCTCCGACGAGCAGAAGCAGGGAGAGGAAAAACTGGCCGTTGAGTTCCAGCAAGGGCATGAAGATGGAAGTCGCCCTGGCACCGCTCATGCTGTACTTCGAATGGTCGAAAACGAGGTTACGGAAGAATCCGGCGTTCACTTCCTGCCGCACGTAACTCTGAGTGATGCGGATGCCGCCCACGGATTCCGCAAGGGTTGCGGTCACGCGGCTGAAACTTTCCTGCATCGCTCGGTTGGCTTTGGTGAGTCGTTTGCGAAACTCCCGGTTGATCAGCCAAATAAATGGAGCCATTCCCATCATGATCAAAAAGAGCAGCCAGTCGTAATACAGCATGATCAAGCCGCTGAAGAGCATTTGCCCGCCCTGCACCACGCTCACAAACAACACGCTCTGGATCCCCTGCCGCATCGCCTCAAGGTCAGAAGTGATGCGGCTGATGATCCGGCCGATGCGCGTGCGATGGTAGTAGCCCATCGTCAAAGTTTGCAGATGCGAAAACATCTCATTGCGCAGATCGAACATCACCGCCTCGCCGAGTTGCATGGAAAGTCGCGAGCGGAAATGCATCACAAACTCCGTAAAGACCGCCAGCGCGAGGAAGCCCAGAATGCCCCGGACCAAACCCGGCGTATCGCCTCCGGCAATCGGTCCATTGATCACAGCGCCAATCGCCCACGCCAGCGCCGGCAACTGCATCGAGCGCAGAATGGTAATGCCCAGCAGCAACAGAAAGCGTTTTTTGTGCGGGCGAGTGTATCGGAGCATCCGGCCGAGCATCCGGAAGTCCAGCTTCTCGGGATAACTCCGCTGTTCGTCCTCCATGCGGGGCTCGGCCACGATGCCTGCTATTTCCTTCATGACGCACCTCCGTCGTATTGTTCCAATAACCTGCGACTCTCCTTATCGGCCATTTGGTGCATTGCAGCAGATCGATAATGCCCGTCCATCTTCATCAATTCCTCATGAGTGCCGCGCTCAACGATGCGTCCGTGCTCGAGGACGATGATGTGGTTGGCGCGACGCAGTGTGCTGAGGCGATGGGCCACGACAAACGTAGTGCGCCCCTCCATCGCCGCATCCATGGCAGTGAGAATTTCATTTTCCGTCTCCGGATCAATCGCGGCTGTGGGATCATCGAGGATCAAAATCGCAGGCTCGAGCAGGATGGCGCGGGCAAGGGCGATGCGTTGCCGCTGGCCGCCGGAGAGATCCGCCCCGCCTTCACCGAGGCGTGTTTGGTATCCGTTGCGGAGCTTTGTCACAAACTCATGGGCCGATGCAATGCGGGCTGCTTTTTCAATTTGCGCCTGTGTGGCGTTGGGATGCCCAAACGCGATATTGGCGGCCACGCTTGCGCGGAAAATAAAGCTCTCCTGAAAAACCAGGCCGATGCCCCTTCGAAGCACATCCAGATCGAGTTGGCGAATATCATTCCCGTCGATCAACACACGGCCTTTATCGGGATCGTAAAAACGCGGGATCAAATTGAGCAGCGCGCTTTTGCCCGAGCCAGTGGCTCCCACAATTGCAACACTGTCGCCGGGCTGCAAATGGAACGATACATCCTCGAGGACGGAGTCGTTTTGTTTGAACGAAAAAGAAACATTCTCGAATGCAATTTCTCCATGCAATTTTTTGGCGGGCAATGGCTGCGCGGGAGATTCGATTTCGATGGGTGCATCCAGCACTTCAAAAACGCGGCGTGCCGCAGCGAGACTCTGTTGCATGCTGTCGGCAATGGTTGCGATGTTTGCGACCTGTCCGGCAAACTGCTGCAGTAACCCCGCAAAAACCACAAGGCCGGTGCCAAGTGGAATTTCCCCCGCAATCACCAGATGACCACCGTAAGCCAGGAGAATGACGATACTGAGCTGACTGGAAAATGTGATGAGTGGAGAATACACGCTTACGATCCAGAAGATGCTTTCCTGGTGATCGCGCAGTGCTTTGCTGTCCTCGCGATACTGCCGGATTTGTTCCTGCTCTAGCGCAAAGCCTTTGACCACGGGCATTCCCTGCACGTTCTCAACGATGCGCGTGATGAGTCGGTCCACAAGTTGCCGTGTGCGCAAATACGCAGGAGCCACTCGTTTGGAAAGGCTCGCAGAGAGAAACCAGATGAGCGGCATCGGCACAAGACATGCCAGTGTGAGCCCCACGTGGATGCTGAACATGTAGATCAGAAACACGGCCACACTCAGCAGCAAAATCACGCTCTGCATCAATACACCATCCACAAAAAGCCGCACGGATTGCACATCCCCGGTCACGCGGTTAATAATAGAGCTGCTCTCATTGGCATCGAAAAAGCGAAAGCTCAACCGCTGCATTTTGTCGTAAACCTGCGAGCGCAGATCGACCACGATGCGGCCCTGCACCAGCTTGGCAAACGAATTGGTGTAAAAAAATTGTAGCCCTGCACGGATCAGAGCCACCAGCAAAACGCCGAGCGCAATCAGGAGCATCCCATCGCGGGGCTCCCAATCCACCGGCGGATGCACACCGAATGGACCACGCACCACGACTTCCGCATCAAACTGCTGACGGAGGTAATCAATGCCCACACCCACAAAGCCAAGCCCGCCCAGTGCAAAAGCAAGAATGCAAACCTGGAGGATCAGGACGAGGATGCAATTCCACCGGTAGCGCCAGCTCAGCTGGAAGAGCCGCTTGAGGAGGGCACCGGTTTGCGCACCTTTTTGCGCCGCAGAATGATCGTCGTCAGATTTCACAGAGGAATGTTGACCCATAAAATGAGAAGTCCCCGCCAAACCGTCACGCAGAAAATGAAATCTTCTTTTTTAGATGCGTTGCGGGAACAGTACCGCTGCCGCCTCGTGTGGGTGAATCTCAACGATGCCAAGCATTTACGAACGAGCTGATGGCATCCGCTACAATGCTGCGCTCATCTTCGCTCAGCTCGGGGAAAATAGGGATGGAGAGGACTTCATTTGCCAGCACGTGGGCGTTACCGAGAGTTGCCGGATCGGATGCCACATCCGCAAAGCAGGGCTGCTGATCCATGGTCTTCGGGTAATAGATTTCACAGCCAATTTGGCGCTCCCGGAGAAATTCAAGCAACGCATCGCGCGTGCTCGCGCCGTTTTTAGCGACGCCGCGGGCTCTGATGGTGAATTGATTCCACACATGCTCACGGCCGGGCCCGGCAACTGGAAGGATAAGCTCGGGCTCGGCGTCGTTACTGATTGGCTCGATCACTTCACCGCCGCAACACAGTGCGGGATCGGCCTGGCGAATGCCTGGCACATGCGACAACTTATCGATGTAAAACTGAGCATTCGCGGCACGCCCTTCGGCATACGACTTCAAATGCGCAAGCTTCACTGACAATAATGCAGCCTGAAGCGGATCCAGGCGAAAATTTCCACCTACCAACAAATGATGATACTTCGGCTTGGCACCATGCCCACGCAGGACTCTGGCCTTTTCTGCCAATTCGTCGTCGTTGGTGACGATCATCCCACCGTCGCCAAATCCGCCCAGATTTTTGCTGGGAAAAAAGCTGTAGGTGCCAAAATCGCTCATCGAGCCGGCTGACTTGCCATCGTATTTTGCGCCAATCGATTGCGCAGCATCCTCGATGACAAATAAGCCGTGTTCCTTTGCGAAAGCATTGCATTGGTCCATCTCCGCAGTCTGCCCAAAAAGGTGAACCGGAATGATGGCGCGCGTGCGGGATGTCATTTTCTTCGCGGCCATTGAGACATCGATGTTGAAACACACCGGACAGGAATCCACCCAGACGGGAGTTGCACCCACGCGGGAAATGGCGCCTGCCGTCGCAAAAAATGTGAATGTCGGGCACAGCACCTCATCGCCCTCACCCACTCCCAGAGCCATCAGCGCGAGGATGAGCGCATCCGACCCACTGGTGACGCCTACCGCATGTTTACTGCCGACGAGATCCGCGATTTCCTGTTCAAATACCTCGACCGCCTGCCCGAGAATGAATTGCCCGGAATCCAGAACCTCATGAAATGCAGCAGTGAGCTCAGTGCGTAACGGAAAATTCTGTCGCCGCGGGTCTAGTAAAGGAACGGGAGTGATCGGATGGGTCATGGAGCTCAATTGATGACACAGCTCGTTTCTGAGCAACAGAAAAAGCTGCGGACCAACAAGTGCAGAGAATCCCGAAGCGCGGAGCCGGTTATTCTGCCGCAGCTTCTGCTGCGTTGGAATTCACGCCCGGCCCGACCACTGTGATCACGCGCTTCCGGTCCTGCAACCAGCGTTTCGCTGCGGATCGCACCTGCTCGAGAGTCACCGCTTCGATGGCTTCAGCGCGTTTCTCGCTTGCCTCGTAGCCAAGATCGTAGAGTTCATCCAGCGCCAACACCTGTGCATAAACCGAGTTGGACTGATTGCTGATCGCCTGCTGGCCGATGAGTTTTTTCTTGGCTCGCGTGAGTTCGATCTCTGTAAGGCCCTCTTTCGCAAGCTTATCAATTTCCTCAAGGAGTGCCTTTTCCACAAGGTCGACTTTTGCCGGATCGGTGCCGACGTAAAATGAAAATGCACCATCCGTGAGGCCGGGGCTGTAGGAACTTCCCACGAAATAAGCGAGGCCGAGCTCATCGCGGATGCGAACAAAAAAGCGTGACCCGAGGTCGCTGCTGGCTTGGTCGATCAATTCGATGGCATACCGATCCTCGTCGTAAATATCCGGCCCGACGTAGCCCACCAGAATCACCGCTTGTTCTTTGTCCGCATTCTCCGCGATTCGGGCGGCCTCCGCGATTGGCGCTACATCCGGGTAATCCCCCTCCCGCGCCGACCCGGTTGGCAGGGTGGAGAAACGCGCAGTAATCTCATTTTTCACCGCCGAAGGATCAATATCACCCACCACCACGATCACAGCATCCTCTGTACGTCGTAACTTCTCGTAATGCGCAACCAGTTGCCCGCGGGTCAGTTTGCTCACGCTTTCAATCGTGCCGAGTTGCGGCTGCGAATACGGGTGCTCGCCAAAGATTTGTTTCCGGTTAAATCGCGAGGCGAGACGCAGAATTTGATCATTCTCCGAGCGAATCGCTGCGAGTGCCGCACCCCGCTCTCGCTCGATTTCGTTTTCCGGGAAGGACGGATTTAAGACCACGTCGGCAAGGATATCCAACCCGGTGATCCAGTCCTCAGTCATAGTGTTTACGAAAACGTTGAAGGTATTATTTCCAGATTCCGAGGAGATCCCACCGCCCACGCTTTCCAGAGTGTCGGCGATTTCACGTGCGGTCCGCGAGGCAGTACCTTTGACCAAAGCACCGGCCATGAGCGAGGTGATGCCGTTGATTTCAGGCGTTTCATAAAGAACACCCCCTCGGAACATGATGCCGCTGGTGACCAAAGGTAATCTGGCGTCCTTTATGGCCAAAACCCGCAGCCCATTCGGTAGTGTAAATTGAGTCGTCTCCCTCGCGGCGGCGGCTTCCGTCTCCGCAGCAAGTTCCTTCTCCACTGCGGGAGGGTTCAGCGACACAGTGGTGCGGCGTTGAGGGACGATGTATTTTGCTGCCACGCGCTTCACATCGTCGAGAGTGACCTGTTGCAGCGACGCAAGGTAAGTATCGCCGAAATCGGGATCGCCCGTGAGCATCCAGTTCGAGCCTATCTCCGAGGCCTGGCCGCGCATCGTCTGCAACTCCGAATATTGAGATGCCAGCGACATTTTGCGGGCTTTTTCCAGCTCTTCGGCAGTGATTCCGTTAGCGATCACATCATCCATTAATGCTGAGATCGCCTGCTCGACTTCCTCGCGTTTTCCGGGGTCCAGCACAGCCATCACCGCGAAGATCCCGCGATCACGCGGAGTGTAAGAAAACGCGGCGATGGAATGCACGATGCCGAGTTCTTCACGCAGTTTCTGATTGAGCCGCGCGCTGCGGCCATCTCCCAGCACGGATGCAAGAATGTCCAGCGCTGGCATGTCCGGGTCCGTGTGATCTGGGATTGGCCATGAAAGATAGAGCCTTGTGAGCTCCGAGGGAAAAGAGCGATGTGCCGTGCGCGCGCTGAGCTGTTCGGGCTCGGAGGGAATAAACACGGGGGTCAATGCACCACGCGGCACACCTTCAAAGGACTTCTCCAGCTGAGCAATGATCTCTTGCGCGTTCACGTCGCCGACGACCACAAAGAACATATTATTCGGCACGTAGCGGGCTTTGTAATATTCCATCACATCCCCGCGGGTGAGTTGGTTGTAAACCTGCAGGTGTCCGATTACCGGGTAGCGGTAGGGATGCTCGAGGAAGGCATTTTCGAAAAGCAGTTTTTGTAGAGTGCGTTCGGGGCTGTCGAAACCCATGGCAAATTCCCTGCGGATGACTTCCTGTTCTTTGACATATTCGTCCTCTGGAAGCGTGGAGTTCATCATCGCATCCGATAAAATATCCACTGCCGTGATGACACCTTCAGCAGGGATATCGATCCAATACACGGTGCGGTCAAACGAGGTATAGGCATTGATGTAACCGCCCTGATCCTGGATGTGCTGGGCGATTTCATTGGTGTCGCGGTTTTCGGTTCCCTTGAAGAGCATATGTTCAAGGATGTGTGATAATCCGGCACCAAGCCATTTGCCCTCATGGATGCTGCCCGTGTTCACCCATGCTTGCACGCTTGCCACGGGTGCGCTCCGGTCTTCGCGAATAATGGCGACGAGCCCGTTTTCGAATTGGTGGATGACTTGAGAGGAATCGGTCGAGGTGCGTTCAGAGCCGGTGAGCGGAGCGGGAGTAAATTGCATAAGGAAAAAAACAGACAGTAATAATGAGGATATTTTCATGAAATCAGAGGTAAATCGCGGGTTTCAGCACCGTGGGAATAAGCAGAAGGCCATCGATCCGTGCATGTGTCATCAGCGGGTGCGGGAAACGATGCTCACGATGCGGATGAAGGCGCCGGCACTCCATCGGCGGGCAGAAACGGTTGAACAAAAGCCGAATGGAAATCGTAACCCTGCCGGAAATCGTCCAGAGTATCCTCTTCAGTTTTGCCGAAAATGCCTGCCTCAATGAGATGATACACCATGTGACCGATGTCCCCGCAAGAATGCACGCCCCAAAACTCAAACACCGTGGGCACCATCGGACCAAACTCCTGGAGTGCATGCTCGCGCACTCCGTCCAGCAGCTGCGAGGCATTCACATGCCTCGAGCCTTCGCCCTTCGATTTCTTGAGCTTTTCCACGGAGAATTCCAAAGCGTCGCGGAGGAAGAGATAAGCCTCGCGGTCGTAACCCGGATGTGTTTCGAGGATGGCGTCGAGCGCTTCATTGAAGCCGATTTTCTGCATAACGGGGAGTTTATTCTGTCGGATCAGCAGTGGTTGAGGGTGATTTGATGGATGGTATGGGTGGGTCGGGTAATTTTCTGCAGCGTTGCACGATGGCACCTGTCACCAGGGCCACCATAATGAAAACTATCAAGGATTGCTCACGTGATGTAAGTTGCATGCTGCACAGTCAATATCACACAGATTTGCAAATAATGCATGGATATTTAATCAGTCAACCCATCAGAGCGATCACCCGGCGGCTGCTGGCCGTGGCTGCACTGTGTGTGCCGCTTGGTTCCATGGCAGCCGATGCGCCAGATCTTGAAGCGAAACAATTGGCAGCCTTACGCATGGTTGAAGCGATGGCGCTCACTGCGGGCGACCGGGAACAGGCGTTGGAAGTCGTGGACTCGGCCTATCAGCAAGCCCTGCGAGATTTTCCGGAATCGGTGGAGATTCTCAATGGATACGGCTCGTGGCTGTGGGAAGTGGAGCGGCGGGATGAGGCATGGGTGGTTTTTAGTCGGGCGGAAAAACTCGACCCCACAAACGCTGCCACCGCCGCCCTGCAGGCAAATGCCTACCTTTTTCTCGGCGATGTCGGTAACGGGGTTCGAAAGCTCAAGCTTGCAGTTGAAAGTGCCCCTGATGAGCCGCTGCATCATTTTAATTACGCTGTCGCTGTTTTTTTATTCCGCCACGAAATCCACGAAATCATTGGAGGCGGCGAGGAAAAGGCGTTCGATCTCGCAGTGAAGCATCACCGCATAGCCAGCGAACTCGACCCCGCCAATCTGCGTTACGCAACCGGATACGCAGAAGCATTTTACACCATCGAGCCACCCCGCTGGGAGGAAGCGGTCAAAGCCTGGATGCATGTGCGGGAGGTTTCCCTCGATCCGCATTTTGCCACCACGCACATTGCTCGTGTGCACCTCCGCAACGGGCAACCTGAAAAGGCGCTCGCCGAGCTGCAAACCATCCCCGACGGAAAATTTTCCTCACTCAAAGGTCGCCTCCGGGAAATGGCCGGTGAGCAGCTCGATAAAACCAACGAAAAACGAGGAGTTTTGGCGGACTAAAATTGGAAGTAAATGAAATCGCTGGTCATCCGGCTGCGGAAAAGCAGGACGCAACTGAAAAAGAGAAGACCCAGTGATGTTTGAATCGCAAAGAGAAGATTGCCCGTGATTTTTTCCTTCCCCTTCCAGATCCAGCGCTCTGGAAGCATCGCTTCGACGTGATGCAGCCAGATCGGCAGTGAATACAGCACTGTCAGGTAAAACAAATACACAGCTGATGTGAATTCCTCCATGGTCACTTGAGCTGGCGAGAGCCTCAGATATTGCCACAGATATCCAAAATCAGTTTCGCGGAAAAACAGCCATCCCACATTGATAAAGACAAACATTACGGCCCACTGAAATGGAAACAACCACTTCTGCTCCCGCACCTGGAGCGGCACCACATGGTGAACCAGGCGGTAGCCGAGAATAAGCACGCCGTACCACAAGCCCCAAATCACAAAATTCCATTGCGCGCCGTGCCAAAGCCCGCTGAGAAAAAATGTGAACAACACATTGAAGGCCGCTCTCCCCTTCCCGCAGCGGGACCCACCCAGCGGGATGTACACATAATCACGAAACCAGGTGGAAAGCGAAATGTGCCATCGTGACCAGAACTCAGCAGGCGAGCGGGCAACATACGGATGCCGGAAATTCTGCATCAGATGAAACCCCAACAACCGGGCCGACCCGCGGGCAATATCTGTGTAAGCCGAAAAGTCCGCAAAAATCTGGATGCTAAACGCAAAAACGCCCACCCATAATAATGCAAAGTCCGGTTCCTCCACGGCAAAAATTTTATTGCA
>JBGTCP010000150.1:0-3961 GCA_041748815.1 Chthoniobacterales bacterium | reverse complement strand
CATTCGCGACCGCATCACCAAACTTAAAGAGGAGATTGAAAAAGTGCGGGCCAATCGCGCCACGCAACGGAAATTCCGCGAGCGTGTCCCCATTCCCCGCGCCGCCATCGTCGGATACACCAACGCCGGCAAATCGTCCCTCCTCCACAAACTCACAGGAGCGGACGTTCTAATTGAAGATAAACTTTTCGCAACACTCGACACAACGACCCGCAAAATCGAGCTTCCGGACGGCCAGCGCCTACTACTCACGGATACGGTCGGATTTGTGCGCAACCTGCCGCACAATCTGGTCGACGCTTTCAAAGCCACACTGGAAGAGGCGCTCGGTGCTGATTTCCTCGTGCACGTCGTCGATATCAGCCATCCCAATGCGGCGGAATTTTACCGCACCACCATGAAAGTTCTCAACGAACTCGAGGCGGATACCACACGCATGATCACCGTGCTCAACAAATGCGATTTGCTTGAGCCGGATCGCGGACATGTGCCATTCGCGGAATTCCCAGACGCCATTCCCGTCTCCGTGCACACCGGCGCTGGCATCGATAAACTGATTGAAAAAATGGACAGCATGCTCGCGAGCCGCATCCGCCACATCGAGCTGCTCCTCCCGCATCACCGCAGCGATCTCGTCGCAAAAATCCACCAACAAGGCAACGTCCTGAGCTGCGATTACAACGACAACGGCACCCGGATCATGAGCCTACTCGAGCCAAAATACCTGCACGAATACGACGCGTTCCTCATCGAAAACGGCACCAAAGCCAAAGTCGAAGTGAGTGCGTGAGGCAGGAATGAAATTGAACTGTGTGAATCTAAAGCACCGAAGGTGCTATGGACATTAGCCGATGGCGCAAGCCACCGGTTTAAGATTTAACAGCCACGCACCCTGGCGGGGTGCTGGAACTCCCACCAAAAACTCCGCCTTGTTTCCGCCCGTTACTCTGCCATTCTGTACAAGCGCATCGGCGCGCTCCAACCTCAACCGCCAGTCATCTCATGGAACAAATCATCAAATCTCTCGCGCTCAAATTCAACCTGCCGGAGAGCTCCGTGCGCTCGGCACTTGGCGTCATCCTCAACTTCGTGAAACAAAGATCCCGAGGCACCAGCTTCGAAAAATTTGCCGCCCGCGTCCCTGGCACCACCCAGCTCGCTTCCTCTCCGCCACCCGCCGATGACTCCGCAGCGTCCGGCCTGCTCGGCGGACTTATCTCCAAAGCTGGCGGCATGCTCGGAGGCAACCTTGGTTCCGCCGCAGAGGTAATGGGCCAGTTGCAGAAGACAGGCATTCCCATGGATAAAGCCGCTCCGATGGCCCGCGAATTCCTCAGCCAGGCCCGCGCAGTAGCTGGTGAAGACACCGTGGAAGCCTTGCTCAAGAGCGTGCCCGAGTTGCAAAGCTTCCTCCAAACCGAAGAAGCCGACTCAGAGCCGACGCTCTGATTTTCAGTGGGGGGAAAGTGGGTCGGGCGGGACTCGAACCCGCAACCAACGGCTTAAAAGGCCGCTGCTCTACCATTGAGCTACCAACCCGGGGTTACACGTCCGGCTGAAGAGAGATACGAACTAACCCATAATTTTCGATGCACGCAAGCAGTAAGCACAAAAAAAATCACCACTTCCTCCGCCCACTCGTCGTCCTCACGACCCTGCTCCTCGCGGCCTGCGCAGAAAAAAAGCCTGCGCTGGACAGCAGCATCACCGAGCCGCGATTCCTCGCAGACCATCTCTCGGATCTCACCGAAGCTCAGAAAATTTTCGCCACCGCTTCGCTCAATAAACCAACCCCCTTAGCCATCAGCGCGGGGGTGAAAGTTTACGACGAAGAAGTTGCTCTGCTCACCAATCCATCCCAATGGCGGGCCGTCGACCGCACCGAACGCTTCGCCGCCGTCGTCCTCACCGGATCCGCAGCTTCCTACAAATCCCTCGCCGAGCATCTCGACGGAGCACCGGACTGGGCACTCACCCACCTCGATCACATGGGCGTTGTCTATCGCCGCATGCCCGTGACCGCATGGAAGCCCGACGCCGCTGCTTCCATCCGCGAAAGAATATCCGCACTCCCCGCAGCGAGCCGCGTGGCATTCCTCACCGGATTCGCCGCCAATCTCTCCGCCCGCGGATTCCCCAACGAGGCCCGCGCTGCTGTCGATGAAGCCCTGGAGGTTGAGCCCGGCAATGCGCAGGCACTCGTCCTGCAAGGTGGTTTCGCCATGGCGTCCAAAGATTTTCTTTCAGCAACCCGTCACGCCCGCACCGCCCTCGAAACCTCACCGCACTACGCGCCAGCCTTGTATTTGCTCACCGAGTCACTGCTCGCCAGCGGCAGTGCCAGCGAAGCCTTCGATGCCGGCGAAAACCTGCTCGCCACCGGAGGCGACCGTGCCGCAAATCTTTTCCTTTTCGCAAAAGCCGCCCGCGCAGTTCACCACTACCGCAAAGAATCGGAAGCCCTCGCGGAACTCATCGCGCTAGCTGACGCCTCTGGAGTCCCAACCGCAAGCTACCGCGTTTTCTACGGCCAGGCACTGGCATCCGACGGCAAGCCGGTCGAAGCCCTGGAACAATTCGAAACCGCCATTCGCAGCGGCGCTCTCAACCGCGGCGAACTCGACTTCGCCGCCAACTCCGCCCTCCGCCTCCGCGAAAAACTCGGCATCGAATAGCCAGAAGCAGAATTTAACCACGAAGGGCGCGAAGAGCACGAAGGCAAAAGCGATTTTTGGGGATGTAATGCTACCATGGCATAAAATGGGATGGAGTTGTGCCCACTCCCTTTGAGGTATGGCAAAGCTGTCTATTAGTAAAAGTGATGCCCTCATTGTTCGATCTAGGCGTCGAGGAGGAGACGGCTGAGATCCACAGCGGTGGTTCAGAACGAGGAATGCCTAATGTTGAAGTTGTCCCAACCCGCAATCCCCGAGCACTTCCTAATTCCTACCGCAGTGAGATAAACACAACATTCCGGTTGCCATTTTGCTGTCTGATGGCCACGGTTGGAAGTCTGCAGGTGCAAAACAAACTACATCCTCTAAAAAATCTTGTAATCCGACATGCCCAGCACCCGTAAGATCATTCGCGCGTTTTTAGCCTCCCCAGGCGATCTTCAAGAAGAACGACATGCCATTCTGTCGCCTCACTCGACGACCTCAGTTCAAAACGAAGGCTGGGCGGGAATTAAAAAATGGTGAATTGCTCACTATGATCGATGGCCGGTTTGATGTCTCGATACTGGGAGACAAAAACCTTCGGTATCAGCAGAATCTCGCGAAAAGGAAGATTGCGATCGTTGAGATCTACACGATTCGTTGGCCTCATTTGCAGCCATTCATCCCGGCAATTGTTGCGGCCGTTGATCCAGCAACTAGCGGCAGTTACGTCATCGTTGAGCCTTCGCCAGCCAATGATGGCAACCCTTAGCGCTGGCCCAAAGCTTGTCCGCCAGACGGGCGCGAGCAGGAGGATCAAGTGCCAAGGCCGGTTGTTCCAATCGCTCAAGGGTGAGTTCCATAAAATTTACGTGGTCCCGTTCCATTCAAATGTCAATCGCGCAGAAGACAATCTTTTGGTCTAGTCGTTCAGCATAGCCTGAGCGTGCTTGATTTCCCACACAACCAGATCGGGCTCCCAGTCTGGATGACTCATTTGCAGGAGTTCGAGAACTTCAAGAATTTCTCTCACTGCTTGCCTGTCAAGTGAGCCACTTTCTAAACGGGCGGCGCGCGCAATAGCCTTTCGCTTATCCGACGTTTCATAAAAGATTCGCTCTGGACGCAATGCGTAGTAGAACTCTCTCGAACGGCTATCCAATGATTCGAAAGCCAATAAATGCGTGAGCAAATCCGGAGAGGTACTCCAGGAATCCAGCAGCCGGTTTGCCAGAAAGATATCTGCGGAAAATCCATAATAGGCAGTGTCGCCGGCACCTTCCGGTTTTTCCCGAATCCACATA
>JBGTCP010000149.1:0-4909 GCA_041748815.1 Chthoniobacterales bacterium | reverse complement strand
CGCAAATCAATCTCAATGTCAGCCCAGCTATCGATCACTGCACGGTAAATCGAGCAAAGACAGGAAAGCGGCGGGTTCGCTTTTTAGACAGGATTTCAGGATTTTCAGGATGGACAGGATTTTTCCAGGATCATGGTGATGCTGTGAAAAAGTGACGCTGCTCCTGCTTTTGCCTTCCGCACTAGTCTCCTGTAATCCTGAAAATCCTGTCTAAAAATTCGTGAAGCTCTGCCACTTCCAGGAGAGCTGGGTCTCGAGAAGCCGCATGTGTGACGAAAACGTAACGCGTGAAAACGGGGGCGGGCTTGACCGGCATTCTGAGGCATTTATCAACGCGGCATGCACATGAAAGGGCACGCAAATCAGCGATGAACGCCGGAGCCGGACCAGATCTGCGCGGCGACTCAGAGATTACCCGGAAGGTGTATCTCGGTGTCGGCTGCCTCACGCTGGTGCGGCTCATTTGGCATCTGTTTGAGCCGATCGGCATGGTCGGCGATGAGACGTATTACTGGGAATGGGGACGTCGGCTCGACTGGGGGTATTTTTCCAAGCCTCCGATGATTGGATGGTTGTATGGCATACTTGGAATGACTTTCGGCAACCACACCTTTGTCTTCAAAACTGCCGCAACTCTCTTCACCTCCGCCGGGCTGCTGGGATTGTTTCACGGCACACGGATAGCGGTGGGTGCCAGGATTGCAGCATGGGCGGTCCTGCTCGCTGCGGCTTCGCCTGCCAATTTGATGCTTGCAAGCATCCTCACCATCGACGCGCCTTTGCTGTTTTTTTGGGCGGTAGGATTTGCGCTCACGGCGCGGCTTATCTTCGATGCAAATCCACCAAAGGCTTCAACCTGGGCGCTGTTTGCGATGGTTTGGGGGCTCGGATATCTGAGCAAGCAAATGATGATGGTGCAGCCCGTTTTGGTGTTGCTCGCTGCGCTGTGGTGTAGACCGGACTTGCTACGGAAGGCCGGATTTTATGTCGCTGTGGCCGCCTCGTATTTGTTTTTGCTGCCGCCGCTTCTGTGGAATGCGCGGAATGATTGGGCAACTTTCCGCCATACCGCACATCACTTTTCGAGCGCCACGAATCCAATCTGGGAGCGCGCCGGCGAGTTCCTGGGCGGCATGCTGGGCGGAATCTTCACCCCGGTCGCTGGTGTACTTCTGGTCATAGCGACTGTCGCCTGCCTGCGGCGGCCCATGGTGCTCTCGAAAGCGGAGCGTTTCTTTTTTGTCTTTGGGCCACTCGGCTTGATCGCAATTTCGTTTTTGCTCTTCCGTCAAAAGCTAAACCTGAACTGGCCAGCTGTGTTCTTTCTGGCCAGCTATGCATTCCTTGCAGCGGTGTGGCTCCAGCGCTTTCCTGGCAGGATCGTGTGGATGAAGGCTGCTGTTGTGGTTGCCGCGGTGTTGTCCATCGCGACCATGGCGATCCTGCCATTGAGAGCACAGCTCCAGTTGGCAAAATCCGCCACCCGACTGGATCACGGATACCGAGAGGGAGCCGAGGCGGTCCAACGCGTGATCGATACATTGGAACCCGGCAGCTACAGCGGTATTTTGCTAGTTGGACGGCGGTTCGATGTCTCACAACTCGCTTTCCATCTTTCAGGAAATCCAATCATTCACCACTTCACCATCGGCGAACGTGTGGAGTCGCAATACGATGTGTGGCCGGGTCCTGAGCTGGAGAAATCCTACCTGCTCATCCGCGTGCGAAACACCGACGGCTCCTCGCCTCCAGATCCGACAGATGCCCTTCCCGGCTATGTGCGCAGATGTTTTGATCGCGATGACATCCAGGCGATGCCGGAGTCACAAGTCGCGGTGCCCCTGATCGGACGCGTGCACAGTTACGATGTGTTTTTAACGGGGCCATTGCGTCAATGGAATGCGCAGGGCCCATACCGGAGCGAGGTGGCAGAACCATGAACTCATCATCCTCATGGCGGTGGCCTGAGACCTGGGCCATTCTCTGGCTGGCAGCCATCATTGGTCTCACTGTGACTTCCTGGGACTATGGAGTAACGTGTGCCGTTTACGATGCGGGCGGAGGCAGTTGGGCTGTCGGAGAAATGCCGGTCTGGATGTTTTTTTATAGTGTCGGCGTTTACCCAGCGTTGGCTCTGGGATTGGTTTCCTTGTTTGTCTTCATCTTCAGCTTCGATGTCCTTGCGCTGCGCCGCTATCGAAAGGCGGCAGGATATATTTTAGCCAATCTGGCGCTCGGTCCGCTGATTCTCATTAATGTTATTTTTAAAGGCATGTGCGGCCGGCCCCGCCCGACTCAGGTGATCGAATTCGGTGGCACTCTGCCATTCGAAAAATTATTCCAATTGAATCTGGAAACTTTTGGCAAGTCGATGGGCTGCGGTCACGCGTCCATGGGCTTTGTGTTTTTTGCGTTGGTATTCCTGGTGGCCAGCCAGCGCTGGCGCTGGGGAATCGGGATCTTTGCGTTCAGCTTCGGCATGCTGATCGGTGTGGCACGGGTTGCGCAAGGAGGGCATTTCGCCTCCGATGTGGTGCTGGCAGGCATGGTTTGCTGGGGGATTGCCTGGGGCATGGCCAAAGTGATGCGTCTGGAAGATGGAATATGGTTGGAAGTCCCCGCAAACTCACTCCGCCCGTGCCGGGTGAGCTGCATAAAACGCTTCGCAATGACCTGCGGGATATTCCTGGTCGCAGCCTGTTTCGTAGGACTTGCCACGCCACGTAATAAATCTGGTCGCACCCATGTCACCCCCGACCAAGGAGTGCTCGCCCTGGAACTGCAGGGCACACTTTACCTCACCGGACGCAATGACGGGAAAACCCGGCTTCGAAGCGAGTTGAACGGATTTGGATCGCCAAAATCCACCATCCGTGTTGAAGCAGCCGAAGGCATTGCCCGGCACCGTTTCATCGGCATTTTTTCCGAGAAAAACGTCGCAAGCTGGCTGGAACTCTCTGAAGACAATTCCGCATTGTCCGAAATCCGCCTCTGTCCCAACCTTGAAATGATCGTGGTGCGAGACCAGTTTGATCTGGATTTCCCGCTGCAAATTTTACACTCCGCCGACACCGAAGTGCGCATCGAAGTCGACAGCCCAAACCTGGTTTTTGTGCAGGCTGAAGAAAGCTAAGCAACGCCGCGGGGCTGGATCAGAGCAAATCGCTCACGAGACCTTTTTCCTCGCGGAGTTCGTTCACGGATGCGTCGATTTTTGAGCGGCTGAATTCATTCACAGGCACATCCTGAACGATTTCCCAATCGGTGCCGTTGGAGCGGATCGGAAACGAGGAGATGAGTCCGGCATCGGTGCCGTAGCTGCCATCAGAGCAAACGCCCACGCTGTTCCAGTCGCCTTCGGGAGTTGATGTGGTGAGCGAACGCACGGTATCGACCACGGCATTCGCGGCGGATGCGGCGGAGGAAGATCCGCGGGCTTTAATGATCGCGGCACCGCGCTGTTGCACTGTCGGAATGAAGGTGTCCTTGAGCCATGCTTCATCGGTGATCACATCGGTCGCAGCTTTACCATCAATTTTTGCATTGTAGAAATCGGGATACTGCGTCGCTGAGTGGTTTCCCCAGATGGTGGTGTTGGTGACCGAAGTGACATCGACGCCGGCCTTTGCCGCGAGTTGTGCTTTGGCGCGGTTTTCGTCGAGGCGGGTCATTGCAAACCAGCGGTTGGCAGGGATGCCTTTGGCGTTGTTCATGGCAATGAGGCAGTTGGTGTTGCAGGGGTTGCCCACGACGAGTACGCGCACATCCTGGGCCGCATTCGCTTCGATGGCTTTGCCTTGTCCGATGAAAATTTTGCCATTGATGCCCAGCAGATCCCCGCGCTCCATGCCCTGCTTGCGCGGCACGCTGCCAACGAGCAGTGCCCAGTTCACGCCGCTGAATCCTTCGTTCAAATCCGAAGTGGGCGTGATTTTTTTGAGCAAAGGAAACGCGCAGTCGTCCAGCTCCATCACCACACCCTGAAGCGGATCGAGCGCTTGAGGGATCTCTACAAGGCTGAGTTCAACGGGCTGGTCGGGTCCGAACATGGAGCCCGATGCGATGCGGAAAAGGAGGGAGTAACCGATTTGGCCGGCCGCGCCGGTGACTGCGACTTTGATGGGAGATTTCATAATGGGTTGGATGGTTGGGATGAGTGCTTTGAGAAAAGCCGCTTTGATTAGCAAATCTTATACTGCAACATTTCTGGAGGGTTGGCAATCCTTCTTGGCGAAAAATGTAAACTAGTGCAGGTTGGCGGACTCATTCATGAAAGAAATGCGATTATACGACACGATGACGCGGTCTGTGCTGCCGCTGGAGCCAATGGACGGCAAGACCTTCCGGTTTTACTGCTGCGGCCCGACAGTGTATGGCCCGGCCCATGTGGGCAACTTCCGGACTTTTCTCGTACAGGACGTGTTCCGGCGGACGCTGGAGGCATCGGGCATCGCGACGAAGCACGTCCGCAATATCACCGATGTGGATGATAAAACGATCCGGCAATCCCAGGCGGAGGGACTTTCACTTTCCGAATTCACGGAAAAGTGGACCGGGCGGTTTCATGCGGATTGCGCAGCGTTGAACGTGCTACCGCCGCATGTCGAGCCCAGTGCGGTGGGAAGCATCGATGTGCAGATCGAGCTGATCGAGCGGCTGGTGGCCGGTGGTTTTGCCTATGTGGCCGAGGATGGATCCGTGTATTTTGATGTGAGCGAATTTCCTTCGTATGGTCGGTTGTCCCGGCTGCAGGAACGGGAGATCACCACCGGCCAAACCCCGGAGGATGGCCCTGTGAACGACGATGAATACGAGCGCGATTCGGCAGCGGATTTTGCACTCTGGAAAGCGCATAGAGCAGAAGATGGCGATAACGCATGGCCGAGCCCGTGGGGCAAGGGCCGCCCCG
>JBGTCP010000148.1:0-2281 GCA_041748815.1 Chthoniobacterales bacterium | reverse complement strand
ACGCGCACCAGTCCCCAGCCGACCAGATCCCTCAGATTGGTATTGGCATTGCCGCGGCTGATCTTCAAATCCTCCATGATTTCGTCTGTGCTGAGCGGTCCGGCGACTGTCAGCAAGAGCGCATGAATTTGTGCCATAGTCCGATTGATTCCCCACGAACTGCCAATGGCTCCCCAACCGGCTACAAACTCATCGCGGGCTTCAGCAAGTCGATTCTCTAATACTTGGTCAGGCATTAGTTTCAGAAGTTACTGGAAGTTAGAGAGTTCGTCAACGAATTTTTTTAATGAGATCAAGATTCCTCCAGCTTTACCATTCGGTGCGGAATTTTCCAGCGCGGGAGCACATTAGCGAGGCGTGTGCGTATTTCCCGGGTGCTGAGTGGGCCGGCATACGAGAGGCATAGGCGTGTTTCACCGAAATGATCCAGCCATGTTTTGATAGCCGCATGGCGGGTGCCAGGCAATGAAAAGACGTGCTTCAGCACTTCGGCAGGATGGAGCCGGCGTCCGGCGATTTTGATCAGCGAAGCATCCCGGGATTTTAGGTGGATAGCGCCGACCTCATTGATTGCGGCATAATCACGTGTGAGCCAGCTGCCATCTCCCATCACAGCGGCCGAGCAGACGTGGAGCCGACCTGAGAGATCCACGCTCACTTCCACGCCGGGCAGTGGGGTGCCTACGGATCTGCCGGTGCGGGTGTCATCTCCATCCCGATCAAACGCGATTCCACCGGTCTCAGATGTCCCGTAGAAGCTTCTTAGAGTATCACCAAATTTGCCACGGAATGCGATCGCGTCATTTGCATCCAGAAAATCTCCAGCGGAAATAACCAATCGCAGCGAGGACAACGCACCCGCAGAGACATCGCTGCGCGCGAGGCTTCGTAAGATCACGGGGATCGCAGGAAATACAGTGGGACGGTATTTTTCAACATCCGCAGCAATGCCCGCCGGAAAAAAATCACTCGCAATCACAGACGGAATTCCCCGCGTGCACAACGGCAAAACGATATTCCCCATGCCGTAAGAATGTGCCATCGGAATCAGCGCGTAGTTGGTATCACCATCCCCAATCCCCATGGCTTCGAGGATCTGATGCGCATCGGCCAGCAGTCGTGCGTCATCGAAGAAAAGACCTTCCGGATTTCCCCCGGCATTGGCAACAAGCTTGATGAAAGCCCCGCCATCGTGGATTGCAGAATTTTCAAACATGCGGAATCCGTTGCGGTCCCGCAGTGCCACCGGTTGAAAATGTGCCACCAGCTCTTCAAGAGCTGGAGCTGGCAGGTCCGGCTCTATGGCAAGCGGAATGGCTCCTGTTTTCTGGCAGAATAGAAAGGTTGTGAGCCAATCAAGAGAATTTGGGAGCTGGAGCAGGACGATCCGGCGGTTGCAGTCGCCCTTGATGGCTGTGCCCGTGACGGCTTGTTGAATCTGCGCCGCAGTCCATGTTTCGCCCGTGTGGGCATCCGTCAGCAAAATGCGATCCGGATGCTGCTCGACCACGCTGCACCAAAGCTCATAAATCCGCGATGAGGTTCTACTCATGACTGCGGGGACTCGAGCTGCAGCGAAAGTTTGAACTCAGCTTCCACCAATGGCTCGGCAAACTCGGGAGTCGCAGCAAATTTGCCCCGGAAATGCGGCAGGGGTGAATCGCCTCCGCCGAGCAACTCGACCCGCACGAAATATTCGTCGAGCTTCGCTGATACCGGCCGATGAACAGTGAGAAAATCGACTTTCGCAATCACACCGCCGCTTGCCTTTGTCGTGAGCAACAGCGGCGCTGCCTGCGCCATCGCCTCCATTGCCCATTCCGAAACATCCAGCACTGGCGAGAGCACAAATGTATTTTGAAAATCGCGAAATGAAACACTCGCAACCACCACCCCTGCGGAGCGCTCATAGATCTCTGAGAGAAAACGCGCCTCAGGACCGTGCGGAAGTGGAAGATGGGATGGATCGAATTTCAAGCTGATGGGATACTACCAATGCAACCCAAACATTTGCAAATCGCTTCGCCTGTGGTCAACCTGCGCGACCATTTTCACTTTCGAACCAACATTGCCACCGGAAAATTTTCAAAGAGCGTCTTCGGAGATACCTCGCCCTCGTAGACATCCGCATCAAAAACATTCTCCCATGCGCCGGGTGGTATCGGCAGCACGGTATCACCCCAGTCTCCATCGAGCGTTAGGGTAAATCGTGGCACCGCGACCAGCACCGACCCGCCGCGCTGGTATGTGAAGAGATGCCCGAGCCGAGTGCCACCCGCAC
>JBGTCP010000147.1:0-2052 GCA_041748815.1 Chthoniobacterales bacterium | reverse complement strand
TCGCGGATCGGATGCAGGATATGCGGGTTGAAGCCGAGCGCAAATTCGCCCACGTAGCGGGCACCTTCATCGGACTTGAGGATATCGTTCAGCTTCCTGGTGTTGCTGCTTTCACCGTTCACGATTTTGCCATTTTTGAAGGTGAGCTTCACATTATCAAATGCGGTGCCCTGGTAGATAGTGGGTGCAGTGTAGGAGATCACTCCTTCGACGGAGTCGCGTACCGGGGCGGTGAAAACCTCACCGTCGGGGATGTTATGACCGCCACCACAAACGATCGCCGGGATGTCTTTGATGCTGAATCGCAAATCCGTGCCCGGCCCTTTGAGATGCACCTGATCGGTTTTTTCCATGAGCGCTTTGAGCCGCCGCATGGCCGGTAGCATTTTGGCATAATCCAGTGTGCAAACCTTGAAGAAGCTGTCCGTAAAGGCCTCCGTGCTGGTGCCTGCGAGTTGAGCCATCGATGGAGTTGGCCAGCGAAGCACCACCCACTTGGTGTGCTTGACTCGCTGGTCCTGCACCTGCCGCAACTTGCCCCCGACCATTTTGATTTTATCGATGGGGACGTCTGAGAGTTCCGTGATGTTATGACTTCCGCGCAAGGCAATGTAGGCATCCATCTTCTGCATCTCATCCAGGCCCAGCTGTGCAAGAACAGAGTATTGCGTCTCGGTGGCGCCTCGTACCAGCTCACGAGTGACTACGCTGGAATGTTGATGGATGAACGGGATCGCCTTTCGCGCACGCACCGCCCGGATCAAGGCCACTGTCATTGCCTCCGGTATGTCAAATGCCTCGATGAGTACCTTTTCGCCGGGCAAAAGTTTGGTGGAATAATTGGTGAGGACGCGTGCCAGTTCGTCGTAGCGGGGATCATGCATAATAAAATGTGAGAGTGATTTGTCAGCGAGGCTACCACGCAGGCCCCGCATTCGCCAACGGCATTCTTGAGGTGCTTTCGGCGGAGTGCCAATGCAGATTTAAGCGTGCTGCGGAAATGGGGAAATGGGGATTGCAAAATTGGCGGGTATTTTTACACTACGCCGCATTGAGGGCATTATGAAAATCTGGAAATTGTTGGTATTGGTACTCCTGACGGGAGTTTGTTATAAATCATCAGCGTCGGCTGCGGCGGCTTATGTGATCATGGATGCCGCGACCGGGCATGTGCTTGCCGAGGGGAACGGCGACCAGCGGCTTCCGGTTGCGAGCCTCACAAAAGTTGCAACGGCCATGGTTGCACTGGACTGGGCGGAGACCTCCAAGCAGGACTTAAGTCAGGCGGCTGTCATCTCACAAAATGCTGTCTCGCAGGGTGGCGTGAATCCTCTGGGATTGCAGCCGGGCGATCAGATGGCATTGCGGGATCTCATTTACGCGAGCCTCATGCAGTCCGACAATGTCGCCGCTTACGCTATCGCAGAGCATGTGGGCCAGGCCTTCGCTCCGAATGTCCCGGTAAACGTACGCGAGCTCGGTCCAGCTGGTGTTTTTGTGAATCAGATGAACGCCCTTGCCCGATCACAGGGCATGGCTGAAACGACTTTTCTGAATCCGCACGGCCTTGATGCAGCGGAGCGCCGGCCGCCCGTATCAACTGCGAAGGACATGGCGTTGCTCACCAAGTATGCGATGGCAAAAGCTTCGTTTCGTTTTTATGTGTCGCAAAAAGAGCGCGAGGTGCGCATCAACCGGATGGGGCAGGATCTGGGCTTTTTGTTAAAGAACACAAACACACTCGTCGGCACTGATCGCATCGATGGTGTGAAAACCGGACGCACAACGCGCGCCGGGGATTGTCTTATCCTCTCGGCCGAGCGGGAGCCTTTGACCCGCAAAGAAGGAGACACAATTTTCCTCACTCAACGCCGGATCATTGTCGTGCTGCTCAATTCTCCTGATCGCTTTGGAGAGGGCCGGGCGATGATGCAGCGCGGCTGGCAGATGCATGAGCAGTGGCTGGTCTCGACAGGTCAGGCGCCGGCGACTGGGCAGCCCGTGCAGCAGTGATCCGTTTTTTTCTCCCCGGAACCCGACAACATCCAACAA
>JBGTCP010000146.1:0-2333 GCA_041748815.1 Chthoniobacterales bacterium | reverse complement strand
GATCCCAGCACGAATGCAAAGACCGCAAAAAGGTAAGTGTAGTATTCCAGCGGCACGGCGGGGGAAATTAAAAGGCCGAGCGATTCAATCCATGCAGTGCTTTCGGCAGGAAGTCACCGTTTTTGCGAATGAGCTTACCGTCAAAATAGACCTCGCCGCCGCCATAATCCTTGCGCTGGATACTCACCAGATCCCAGTGGATACGGCTGCGGTTGCCATTATCCGCCTGCTCGTAAGCCTGGCCGGGAGTGAAATGGAATGAACCAGCTATCTTTTCATCAAACAAAATATCGCGGATCGGATGCAGGATATGCGGGTTGAAGCCGAGTGCAAATTCGCCCACGTAGCGTGCACCCTCATCGGAGTTGAGGATATCGTTCAGCTTTTTGGTGTTGCTGCTTTCACCGTTCACAATTTTCCCACGCTTGAAGGTGAGCTTCACATTATCAAATGCGGTGCCCTGGTAGATAGTGGGTGCATTGTAGGAGATCACTCCTTCGACGGAGTCGCGTACCGGGGCGGTGAAAACCTCACCGTCGGGGATGTTATGACCGCCACCACAAACGATCGCCGGGATGTCTTTGATGCTGAATCGCAAATCTGTGCCCGGCCCTTTGAGATGCACTTGATCGGTTTTTTCCATGAGCGCTTTGAGCCGCCGCATGGCCGGCAGCATTTTGGCATAATCCAACGTGCAGACCCGGAAGAAGCTGTCCGTAAAGGCTTCCGTGCTGGTGCCTGCGAGTTGGGCCATCGATGGAGTTGGCCAGCGAAGCACCACCCACTTCGTGTGCTTAACCCGCTGATCCTGCACCTGCCGCAACTTGCCGCCGACCATTTTGATTTTATCGATGGGGACGTCTGAAAGTTCTGTGATGTTATGACTGCCGCGCACGGCGATGTAGGCATCCATCTTTTGCATTTCATCCAGGCCCAGCTGTGCAAGGACGGAGTATTGCGTCTCGGTGGCGCCCCGCACCAGCTCACGGGTGACCACGCTGGAATGTTGATGGATAAACGGGATCGCCTTTCGCGCGCGCACCGCCCGGATCAAGGCCACTGTCATTGCCTCCGGTATGTCAAATGCCTCGATGAGGACCTTTTCGCCGGGCAAAAGTTTGGTGGAATAATTGGTCAGGACGCGTGCAAGTTCGTCGTAGCGGGGATCGTGCATAATAAAATGTGAAAGTGATTTGATAGCGAGGCTACCACGCAGGCCCCGCATTCGCCAACGCCATTCTTAAGGCGGTTTACTCCGGTGCCAATCGGATTTCAGCGTGACTGCGGAAATGGGGATTGCAAAATGGGCGTGTGTTTTTACACTACGCCGCATTGAGGGCATTATGAAAATCTGGAAATTGTTGGTATTGGTAATCCTGACGGGAGTTTGTTATAAATCATCGGCGTCGGCTGCGTCGGCTTATGTGATCATGGATGCGGCGACCGGGCATGTGCTCGCTGAGGGCAACGGCGACCAGCGGCTTCAGGTTGCAAGCCTCACAAAAGTGGCAACGGCCATGGTGGCACTCGACTGGGCGGAGACCACCAAACAGGACCTGAGCCAGGCAGCTGTCATCTCACAAAATGCTGTCTCGCAGGGTGGGGTGAATCCTCTGGGACTTCAACCCGGCGACCAAATGGCTCTGCGGGATCTCATTTACGCGAGCCTCATGCAGTCCGACAATGTCGCCGCTTACGCTATCGCCGAGCACGTGGGTCAGGCCTTCGCTCCGAATGTCCCTGCGAATGTGCGCGAACTCGGCCCAGCCGGTGTTTTTGTGAATCAGATGAACGCCCTTGCCCGATCACAGGGAATGGGGGAAACGACTTTTTTGAATCCGCACGGCCTTGATGCCGCGGAGCGCCGTCCGCCAGCATCGACTGCGAAGGATATGGCGTTGCTCACAAAATATGCGATGGCAAAAGCTTCGTTTCGTTTTTATGTGTCGCAAACCGAGCGCGAGGTGCGCATCAACCGGATGGGACAGGATCTGGGCTTTTTGTTGAAAAATACTAACACGCTTGTCGGCACTGATCGCATCGATGGTGTAAAAACCGGACGCACCTCGCGCGCCGGGGATTGCCTCATTCTGTCGGCTGAGCGGGAGCCTTTGACCCGCAAAGAAGGAGACACTATTTTTCTCACTCAACGCCGGATCATTGTGGTGCTGCTGAATTCTCCCGATCGCTTCGGAGAGGGCCGGGCGATGATGCAGCGCGGCTGGCAGATGCATGAGCAGTGGCTGGTCTCGACAGGTCAGGCGCCGGCGACTGGGCAGCCCGTGCAGCAGTGATCCGTTTTTTTCTCCCCGGAACCCGACAACATCCAACAA
>JBGTCP010000145.1:0-4608 GCA_041748815.1 Chthoniobacterales bacterium | reverse complement strand
TTCAGGTATTCATAGATAACCGCATCAGCTTTCCTGGCATTGCCCGCACGCAGCCGGAGTTCAGCACGCCGCCATCCATTGATTCAAACGGCATCCTCCTTCTGGAAGGATTGTTCCCGAACGATCCCTATCAAATTCTCTTTGAGCTCAAATATGTGTTCGAGGAGGGCAGATGGCGGGCCTTCGGTATTAATTTGAATCTTGTCGCACAGGAAACACCGAAAGAAAGCGGGACGCCGGATCCGGCACCCACCGCTGAGACTGCTCCAGAGGAGCCACCGGTGCCCGAGCCGGCGCCAGAACCCTCCCCTGCTGAGATTGAGGAGCCAACTCCGGCATTGCAAATCCCCGCCTTTCGTGAGAATCCATTCCCCGACGATATTTAATAATTCGAATTAATTTATGGATCGATATCCAAGCGCCTGGCAGAAAAAGATTCTTTGGTCTGCTATCACTGCCGTCGCACTGTTGACGATCGGAGCAAGTGTTGTATTGGTCCTTTGGCTCAGCGGTGAGGTGCTGGCATTTTTGCAGCCTCTCTTAATCCCGGTCGCTGTGGCAGGCGTGATGGCTTATTTGCTGGAGCCTGCGGTCCAATGGCTTTGCAAAAAAGGAATGAGCCGGCTGCGTGCGGTCCTCACGGTCTTTGGTATCGGGCTTCTTTCGCTGACATTGATTGGTGTATGGGTCGTGCCCAATATCTATGCGCAGTCAGTGAATCTGGCAAAAAAGCTGCCTGGATACACCACCCAGGCCAGAGAATACACCAAAGAGTTCCTCGACAAAAACCGTGAGCGTTTCACGCTCCTTCCATCGCTCGCGGACATGATGAAACCCGATGAGAGCGATCCCGCCGAGAACGGCACGGAAGCTCCCAGCGATGAACCGGAACCGACTCAAGGTGAATCGCCGGCTGAGTCCATTGAGTCCAGCTCTGGATTTGTGGATTCCGCCACGGTCTGGATTGAGGAAAAGACACCCGAACTGGTATCTGCCGTGCTGGCATTTCTAGGCCGGAGCATCGGAGGATTTTTGGGGGTGTTTGGATTTCTTCTCGGGTTCATCCTGGTCCCATTGTATCTGTTTTTTTTCCTCAAAGATGCGGCCCGTATCTCGCAGAGTTGGAGCAATTACCTGCCGTTGAAGGCATCAAATTTTAAAGAAGAAGTTGTGGATTGCCTCACCGAGATCAATGGGTATTTGATCAACTTCTTTAGAGGCCAACTGCTCGTCAGTATGATTGATGGTGTGCTTACCGCCGTTGCGCTCCTTGTCATGGGGCTGGATTTTGCAATTTTGATTGGGCTGATGGTCGCGGTACTGGCGCTCATTCCTTTCATCGGGATTTTGCTGTGCTGGTTGCCGGCTGTGATCATTGCTCTGGCACAATGGCCCGGTGAGCTGTGGGCACCCCTTGCTGTGACCGCGATCTTCATTGCGATTCAACAGATTGAGGGTATATTTATTTCACCAAAAATCGTTGGCGATTCAGTCGGGCTGCATCCCATGACAGTCATTGTCTCCATGGTGGCATGGAGCCTCCTTCTCGGGGGACTGTTAGGTGCAATCCTCGCAGTGCCGCTGACAGCCACTCTTAAAGTGCTGCTCAAGCGATATGTTTGGGAACAACGCATCAAACAAAAACTGCAGGAGTCACCACCCTCACCTTCCCAATGAACGACGTCCAAAAAGATCACAAAGTCCCGACTTACAACCGCCGCGATATTTTACTCGGCACCGTTGCCGCCATCGCAATGGTGGGGTTCATTATTTACGGTGTACTTGCCATGTATGATCGCACTGAGAATCAGGGATTCCATGGCATCGTGTCGCAAAAAGATTTCCTCCCGGCAGCAGAAACTCAGATAACGGTCGGAACGGGCGGTGTAACAGCCCGCGACCTCAAAGGCCAATACCGGCTCACCGTCCACGTCGAAAGCCGGGAAACGGACTATTTTGTCTGGGTGGATGAACCCGCATTCCAGAGATACGAGGTTGGTGACAGGTATTTTTTCATCCGTCCTCCCGATGACACTGCCAATACCGCGGTCCCCGCGAGTCAGGACGATTCGCAAGTCGTGGTAGAGCCCGCTGCCGAGTGATCCGGCAAATCAGTCCTGCCGTCCCGTTATTTCCTGACTGCAGCAATGGTCCGCTGAAGCGCCAGATAAACTTCATCTGGAGGCATGCCCTTGCTCACGAAGCCATTGGCACCGGCTGCTAGAGCTTGTTTCATTTTTTCACCGTCATACCCCATGCCCGTGAAAATAATGATTGGAATGAATCGCGCGATCTCCCGGATTTTGGGGATCAACTCAATCCCGTCAATGTTTGGCATTCCGATGTCAAGGATGATGGCGTCACAATCGTTCTTTTTGATCCACGGTACTGCCTCGAGACTATTTGTGATGCCGGTGCACACGTGCCCGCGCTTGGTCAGATACGCCGACATCAGCTTGGTGACTGACCTGTCATCATCCACGATCAAAAAATGCATAAGTTCGTTATCCGTTTTTGCCTGAGCTGAGGCAAGCACAAAGCTCTGCCGGCATATCGCAGGAGCGCCAGTGCGGTGATCGAAGGTACAGCCTAACCCTTTCGCTTCAAACGTCTTTGCAAATTGCGCTCGGCGGTTTCCAGCAACGTTTGCAACTCCATCGCGCTCATCCACGTTGCACCGAAAGTCGTAACGGTTTGGCGTTCCATGTTGTCGTTGGTTGCCACCAGAATTTCATACTTTTTTGCGTAAGTGGCAACCAGTCGCTCAATCACGTCATCGGCTGTGGAGCCGCTTTTCGAGTAAATAATCTGAATCGAGAAGACATCCCCGGTGCTCTGGTTCTTCGGCGAATTGCGGCCATCAAATACCAAAACCACGCGATCACCCGAGGAGTCTTGATACCGGGTCAATCGTTTTGCAAGTTCATCGCGTCCGCTTTCCGTCTTGCGCGCGTGCAGTTGGCGCAAATCCTCCCAGGCAAAGATCATACTATGGCCATCGACCAGCAGGTAACGCATAACGAATGATAACACTAAATGCACCATCACGGAACCGCAAAAGCGGGGTCCTACTTCTTGTTACTCCATCAGAGCTGGTCAGGGTCAGGCAGACTGCGTCTTTCGCCCACAGTATAGTGACACGATGCCGCCAGTGAGCGGCCTGCAGTGCGCCTCCGCAAATCCATTTGCGAGCATCAGATCGACCATGACTTTGCCTTTAGGAAATTCCTCAATGGACGCGCCCAGATATTGATAAGTATCCATCTGGCCTGTGATCCATCCGGCGGCTTTGGGCAGGACATGGTGCAGGTAGAGCCGGTAGAATGGTGCGAGCATCGGACCGGGCATTGAAAAATCGAGCACGTAGGCGTGACCGCCCGGGACCAGGACCCGCGACATCTCCCGCAGCCCCTTTGCCCAATCCGCCATATTTCTTAATCCAAAGGCGACCGTGGCAGCATCGAAGCTTGCCTCCCTGGCAGGTAAATGAAGACCATCACCGACCGCAAGCCTGCCGATTCCTTTTGCTGCTGCCTGTTGCAACATGGGTAAGCAGAAATCGACACCCGTGATATTTGCCTGCGGGTTCCATTTTTTTAGCGCTAGCATGAGAACGCCGCTGCCGGTTGCGATATCGAGGATGCGCGCAGGCAGGTGCCGGGCCACTTCGCGGGCTGTGATTCGCCGCCACCATGCGTCCATGCCATTGCTGAGCAGCAGATTTGCGGTGTCATAACGGGCTGAGATGGATGCAAACATCGCCTGCACAGCGGCAGGATCTCGTTCTTTCGGATGTGGAGTACCAGTGGATCTCATGAATCAGCCACAGTCCCTGTGACCACCAAAAAAGTAAGTGCTCACGAGAGGACTTGAACCTCCACGAGTTGCCTCATACGGTTCTGAGCCGTACGCGTCTGCCATTCCGCCACGTGAGCAAATTGATTGGAATTGCGGACTATCCCCGCTAAACTTTCACCAATCAAGCGAATTTCTCACACGTCCGGATTTTTTCGATGAAGAAGCATGACCGCATGGAGGCGTTTATCTCCGACCTCAATGTTGACCCGTCCGCCGGGTTGCATCCGTGTTATGCGGGTTACTTCCAGTGCTTCAATCTCGGGGAGTATTACGAGGCGCACGATGTGCTGGAGCATCTATGGCTCAGCACGGCCGGGCCGGATTACCACTTCTATAAAGGTCTCATTCAACTTGCAGGCGCTTTTGTGCACCTTAAAAAGCAACACATCCGCCCGGATCATCCCAAGGATGGGCGACGACTTTTTCCGGCAGTGCGGTTGTTTCAGATAGCCGCCTTCAACCTTACGCCCTTTGCTCCATTGCACCAACGATTGCGGGTGAAATCCGCGCTGGATATCTGTGAGGCGATGCAGGCAGCAATTCTTCAATCCGGCCACCGGCAAAACCCGTGGAGTCCCGAGCACCTGCCTGTGCTCCTTCCCGAGCCACAGGGTGCAGGACAAAAAAGTTAAGCTGCCTGTTTCATATCGTCATTTGACCATCGTCTTGCCTTGAGCTGCGCTCTTTTTAGAAGTTCTCTGCGCTCTTTCCAGACGGCGTCAAGATGAGGGCCAAGAACGAGGCATCGAA
>JBGTCP010000144.1:0-5595 GCA_041748815.1 Chthoniobacterales bacterium | reverse complement strand
CTGCGACGTGGACGTCGCAGCTACGTTTGGGCCTCATGGCAAAACTGCCTTTATGTAGATGCGACATTCCTGTCGCATGGGCTGCGGTATCACTGCGACGTGGACGTCGCAGCTACGTTTGGTCCTCATGGCAAACTGCTTTTATGTAGCTGCGACATTCCTGTCGCATGGGTTGGTATCACTGCGACGTGGACGTCGCAGGTACGTTTGGTCCTCATGGCAATCTGCCTTTATGTAGCTGCGACATTCCTGTCGCATGGGTTGGTCTCACTGCGACGTGGACGTCGCAGCTACGTTTGGTCCTCATGGCAAACTACCTTTATGTAGATGCGACATTCCTGTCGCATGGGCTGCGGTCTCACTGCGACGTGGACGTCGCAGCTACGTTTGGTCCTCATGGCAAACTGCCTTTTTGTGGGGGCGTGGCGATTTTCGCCATTCGAAAAATTTCTGCTGTGACAGGGGCGGGATTTTCCGTAGCTTGTGAAGCCTTTATGTCTGCCCTTATTATCAAACCCCGTTCCCGCATATTTCATGGTCATGACTGGGTTTACAGGGCAGAGGTAGCAAGTCTGGTGGGGGAACCGGAAGATGGATCGGTGGTTTCGTTGCGGGATCAGCGCGGGCGAATCCTCGGGTCGGCGATCTATAATGGACAGTCGCAAATCGTTGCGCGGCGATTCTCACGCCACCGTCAGGTACTGGATGCGGATTTTTTTGAGCGCCGTATTGGCCAGGCAAACGCACTGCGTGACCGTCGCGGAGTTTCACAGGAAGCCCGGCGGGTGGTCTGGAGTGAAGCGGATGGATTGCCCGGTCTCATCATTGATAAATATCGCAAAACCTATGTCGTGCAGACTCTCACGCTGGCGATGGACCAGGCAATTGAGACGATCAAGGACGTGCTGGTGCAGGTTTTGCAGGCGGACCTTGTGGTGGCGCGCAACGATGCGCCCGTGCGCAAAGCCGAGGGGATGGAAACATCGATCAGCGTGTTGCACGGTGATGAATCGCAGGCGCGCACGCCTGTTGAGATTGGCGGAATGCAGTTTGAGATCGATCCGGTGGGCGGGCAGAAGACGGGCTTCTATTTGGATCAGGTTGCCAATTATGCGGAGGTTGCACGGCACGCCGGCGGGCGGACGGTGCTGGATTGTTTCACCAATCAGGGAGCCTTTGCCATCGCATGCTCACTAGCAGGTGCGGCCTCGGTGCGCGCGGTGGAGATTGGTGAGGATGCATGCGCATTGACCCGCCAAAACGCGGAGCGCAATGGTGCGACCGTGGAAGTGATTCATACGAATGCGTTCGACTTTCTAAAACAGGCCGAGGCTGAAGGTGCGAAATACGACATGATCATTCTCGATCCGCCGACATTCACCCGCACCAAGGGAAAGCAGGCGGATGCGATACGGGGGTATAAGGAATTGCACCTCCGGGCGCTGAAGATGCTGGAGTCAAATGGCATGCTGGCGACTTTTTGTTGCTCGCACCACGTCTCGTCCGAAATGTTTCTGGAGTCGGTGGTGGCGGCCTCGGTAGATGCCCACAGGTCGGTAACTTTGGTGACCAGGATGGGTGCGTCGCCGGATCATCCGGTGCTGCCGCATATCCCGGAGACCGAATATTTGAAGGGCTTCCTCTTTGAGGCATTGCCGGGGAGGTGATTTGAGGATGCACACGGAGTCACCGGTATTGCCTTTGCACCAATTCCTCCGGCTGATGTGCTGGATGTATTACCGCTCTGTGCTTGCCAGGGTGCGGAGGCTTCGCGAGCAATCGCGCTTGCTGATCTCGGTGCTGGCCACCTTCATTATCGGTTACCTGATCGTGGGGTATCTGCTTTTTTACTACGGACTGGGATATGTGTATGACTTCCCGGTGATCGGGACTTTGCTCTCGCAGCGGATTTTGTATCTGATCTTTGGTTTCTTCATGGTGATGCTGGTTTTTTCCAATGTCATCGCGGCCTACACGACGTTTTTTAAAAATCGTGAGACAGCATGGTTATTAACGGTGCCTGTGCGCCACCGGCATGTGTTTTTGTGGAAATTTCTGGAGTCGATGCTGGTGTCGAGTTGGGCATTGATTTTTCTTAGTGCGCCGATGATGGCGGCATACGGGCGCGTGCATCAGGCGGATTGGTCATTTTACTGGCAGGTCTTGATTGTGTACTTCCCATTTGTGGTATTGCCCTCGGTGGTAGGCTCGTGGTTGATTCTGCTGATCGTACGGCTGCTCATGAAGGGGTGGGTGAAGTATGCGCTGCTGGGAATTTCTGCTGGGTTAATGATCCTATTGGTGGTGAACATCCGCCCGACGAGTGAACAGGATGCGGTGAGCATCGTGGATGTGGTGTCGTTTGAGCGCCTGCTGCAACACACGCGTGTGAGTCTGAATCCGCTGCTTCCAAGTGCATGGGTATCGCGGGCGATTGTGGCAGCAAGCCAGGGACTCACGCGTGAGTCACAATTTTATTTCTGGCTGCTTACCAGTCACGCGGCCTTTGGAATGGCGCTGGCCTATGGCATCTCGGGCAAATTTTTTTATGCGAGCTGGACGGATGCAGCCACCACGCGCACCCGCAAATACGAGGAACGCATCGTGGCAAGAAACCGGTCGATCCGGAAATCCGGGGACCTTTTGGATCGCATTCTTAAGCGGGTGCCGGGGCTGAGTCTGCCGACGAAAGCGATGCTGGCGAAGGATCTCCGAGTTTTCTGGCGGGATCCGGCGCAGTGGAGCCAGTTTGCGGTGTTCTTCGGGCTGCTGTGCATCTATGTGATCAATTTGCGGAACGTGGCGTATGATTTCGGGAGCGAGTTCTGGGGCACAGTGATCAGTTATTTAAATCTTGGAGCCTGTGCACTCACCTTATCGACGTTGACGACACGGTTTGTGTTCCCGCAATTCAGTCTTGAGGGACGACGGTTGTGGGTGATCGGATTGGCTCCGGTCGGGCTTCCGAGGATATTGATGCAGAAGTTTTGGACGAGCACGATCGGTGCGGCATTGGTGACGGTCTCGCTGATGGTGGCATCGAGCGTCACCTTGCGGCTTGAAGTCCAGCAGGTGATATTTTTTGGAATGTCCATTGCGCTGATGAGCGCCACCTTGTCGGGGTTGGCTGTGGGACTGGGCGCGTTGTTCCCGAATCTGAAGGAGGACAATCCCTCGAAGATTGTGAGCGGCTTTGGCGGGACGCTGTGTCTGGTGGCGAGTTTTATCTACATCACACTTTTCATTGCGCTTCTGGTGCTGGCTGTGGGGGTTGATTTCACGGATCGGAATCTGGAGTTCACTGTGCGATTTCTTGCGAAAGTGGGGTGTTATTCCGGGGCGTTGTTGCTTAGTGCAGTAGCGATGCTGTTGCCATTAAAGCTGGCTTTAAGACGGGTGAAAAATCTGGAGTTTTTTTAACAAGTGGATAAAAATTCGATAATTCGTGAATCCGGCGTAGTTTTGCCCAAGCGCTTTCCGAACTGGACTTATTAGAAAATTTTAAAACTATGCCTGAAATACCTGCCCCCAAAGAATCGCTTTTGGACTTCGATGATGAGGCATCACCGGAGGAGCTGGACAACCGGGTACAAAAGGCCCAGGAGCAGCTGCTGGTGCTCAAACGCCAACAGGACACGATCGAGAAGCAAAAGCGCGAGCTTGAAGAGCTGAGTCGGCGGCAGAGTGAGTTTGAGCAGGGCAAATTGGAGCTGGTCGAAAAGCTCACCCGCTCTCTTGTCGTGTTGGAACGTGAGATTTTTGAAACTCAGCGTCGCGCCGAACAACTTCAGGGGATCGAAACCTCGTTCCGCAGCCACTTGCAAATCCTTGACTCGTTAAATCCGAAGACCTGGAACAAAGCAGAAGTGCAGAAGGAACTCAGCCGTGCATTGAGTTGCGTGGATGATGCGCGTTCGGAGTATTCAAAGTGCCGTTCGAAGTTTGATACGAGCGAGGCGGATGTCGCGATCGGTCCGGAGTTTGGAGAGGAAAGTGAAGCCGGGCACGATTTTTCGTATTGGCTGAAAAGCGGCTTTGCTTTTACGCTGCCATTGCTAGTTCTAGGCCTGATTGCTATCATCCTCATGTTCATCCGGTAGTAATAATTATTTTTTCCCATGTCCTGGAAAGCGAAACCCAAACGCAGCAAGTCTCCAATCGATGACCATCAAGCGGAGCTGTCGCAAAAAGAGCGCCAGCTACGGGAGCAGATGCGTCAGTTGGAGATGATGATCGAAGAGGGGCCGAAACGGGCGGCAGAGGAGCGCCGCCGCCGTCGTGACGAAATGATCGAGCGGGCAACCCATGCAGGTTCGCTGGAAATGCCTTCATCCATCCATGCCCGAAAATATGCACTCAACGTCGACGCCACGATGAGTCGCCCAAAGTTACGGGCTGAACAACGCGCACAGCGGGTCACATTTCTCCTGCTCCTGGTCACCCTCAGCATGTTGGTATTTTTTCTGATCAGCAAGATCGGAGGATGAGCGGGTTTTCTGGTAATGGGGACGGAAAACCGCTTCCCCGCGTTGCTCTGATTGGAGTTACCGGTTACGGGAAAGTCCATCTCAACATTCTGCTGAGCAATCATGCGGCGGGGCACTGGCAATTCGCGGCAGCGACAATCATTAATCCCGATGATGCGCGGGATGAGATCCTGCGGCTGGAAGCTATAGGCACGCGCATTTACCGCGATTACCGCGCGATGCTGGAGACCGAAGAGGGACTGGATCTCGTGTGCATCCCGACTGCAATTCACTGGCACACTCCAATGACACTGGATGCGCTCGCATCCGGGGCCAATGTGTTTGTGGAAAAACCGCTTGCGGGTTCTGTCGATGAGGTTGAAGAAATCGTGGCAGCCCGTGATCAATCGGGCCGTTTTGTTGCGGTGGGTTTCCAGGATCTTTATTTGCAGCAGACATGGCAACTGAAGGACTGGATTCTTGAGGGAAAAATTGGCCGCTTAAAATGTCTCAAAGGGATCGCAAGCTGGCCCCGGCCGCTGTCCTATTATGAACGGAATGGGTGGGCCGGTAAAATTCAAGTCAATGGACGCCCGGTGTTTGATTCGCCATTGAATAATGCGCTTTCGCATTTTGTGAATCTCCTGATGTTTCTTGGCGGTCCAACACGGGAGTCGTCTGCGAATGTGGAGATTCTTGATGCCAAGCTTTATCGTGCCCAGCCGATTGAGACTTTTGACACGGCCTCTTTGCAGGGCCGGACTGAAGGTGGTGCGGATTTCTTTTTTCATGCCACTCATAGCTCTGAGGAAGCATTGGATCCTGTTATGAGGCTGGAGGGTGAGGCGGGCGCGATTGTGTGGTCACTTCAGGACGGGTTGACATTGGAGATGGCAGGCGGCGTGGTTGAGCGGGTGGCTGAAGCGGGTTTCCAAAAAGCCTCACATCAGTTGATGGGCGATGCGCTGGTCTCTTTGCTGGCCGGGGGCTCACCGGACCATTGTTCCATCGAGATTGCACTTGAGCATGTGAAGTTGATCGCGGACCTGCATCGCCGGTTTGAGCCGCAGACGATTCCAGACGATGAAAGATCGTTGGCATCGAATGCCCAATGGGTGATTCCTGGTTT
>JBGTCP010000143.1:0-2351 GCA_041748815.1 Chthoniobacterales bacterium | reverse complement strand
GAAACTTCCGCGCCAATGTGCTCGCGCAGGAATTGGTAGATTGCGAAAGTGAGCGCACCGCTTCCGCAGCCCATATCTGCCACGTGTATTGTAGTGCCCGGCGCCGGTTTCACATGGTGGGCGAGGAGTTCTGTGAATTTTTCAATCTGGCGCACCTTTGCAGTTTTGCCGGTTTTCACCGATCCGTCGGATGTCGTGAGGCCGAGCGGGTGGAGCCACGGCATCGCGGATTTTTCGAGGACACGTTCCTTGGTGCGATCATGTTCGAGAGAGACGGGCAGTGTCGCCGCGATTTCGCGGCGGGTGATAAACTCACGTCCACCGGGTTCGCGCTGCCACTGGACTTCCACGGTGGTTGAAAATAAATGCGCCGCGTGGAATTCAGCACCAGTCACTTTTTCGATTTCGCTGAGTCCGGCAGCGAGCGGGAAGTTTTTTGTGATGTCCTGGGTTTTGTGGCGATAGACCAGCGAGAGCTTGCGTTTGCCCTGAATCTCCACCAATCGAACCAGCAGCTTTTTTAAGGATGGATCGGGTCCGCGATAAGCACCGAGCGTCAATTTTGAGAGGGTGCCGGAGTCAGCGGCAGATTTCACGGCATCGATCAAATCTGCCACTGGTGTCATTGTATTCATTTGCATGGGTGTCTTCGAGAGTGCGCTGGTGTGCGGCAAGTGCCAAGATAAACTCCTCCTAAAAGTCTTTGTAAATTTTTCGTAAAGTGCGCGTGTGTTGATTGCTTGACGCTGAATATTCAGGTAGAACTGCTGATATGGATAAATCCTCCGCGCCTCATGGTTCCTCACGGATTGCCAAAGTTCTGGCACTGGTCCTCGCGATCGCGTTTCTGGTCGTCTATGTTATTTATGCCTCCGGAGGATTCGATTCCCTGGACCAAGAGAAAGAGGCTGCAGAAATCGATGTCAGCGACGAACCAGTGATGGTTGGAGAAGTGCTCATGCCTTCGTCTAAGACGATCAGTCAACCGATCTTTTCAGTGCGCTTCACCCCGACTCCAACTCCTCCTGCTAAAGCAGAATCTGAAGCTCCGTGAGGACACGATGCATCCGGCGTTGATGATTTTATCTTCGGGCGTCAGTTTTTTAGTTCTGGCGCTGGTTTTTTATCCGCTGGAGAAAGCATTTCCGGCCAAAAATGGACAGCCGGTTTTCCGGCCGGGTTGGTTCACGGATCTGTGTTTTATGCTGGGGCAGTATTTGTTGTGGGGAGGTGTGGTGCTGTCGGTTTTACTAATGCTCAAACAATCTATTGATGTGTTCGTCAGTGTATCTTTGCGCGAGGCGGTGGCTTCGCAACCCTGGTGGCTGCAGGCGGTGGAGGTGATTTTGCTGAGCGACCTGCTGGTGTATTGGGGGCATCGATTGCAACATCGTGTGGATTTTTTGTGGCGCTTCCATGCGATCCACCACAGCGCGGAGCATCTCGATTGGCTTGCCGCACATCGCGAGCATCCGCTGGACGGGCTCTACACACAAACGCTCATCAACCTGCCATTTTTCCTGATGGGTTTTTCGTTGGAAACGCTTGCCGGGCTGGTGGCGTTCCGGGGGATCTGGGCGATTTACATCCATTCGAATGTTCGACTGCCACTCGGGCCACTGCGCGTTCTCGTGGGATCCCCAGAGCTGCATCACTGGCATCACGCCAAGGAGCGAGCGGCCGGCAACTACGCCAATCTCTCACCACTCATGGATTTGATCTTCGGCACTTACCGCTGCCCGCATGACGAACCCGAAGCGTTTGGTGTGGCGGAATTTATTCCACAAAGCTATCCCGGCCAGCTGCTGCATCCTTTCCGCCGCAGAAAAAAATTATAAATCCGCGGGGAGTTGAGTTTTCACACCAGCGCCAGATTGGGATCCGCGTCGAGATGCCATGCGGGTTCCTGGTCCAATCCGGCTGCGAGTCGCTGGTAGGCGGCGTGGGCGATCATGGCTGCGTTGTCGGTGCAGAGGCTGGCGTCAGCAATCAGTAACTCTATCCCTTGTTCTCCGCAGGCAGTGACCAATGCGTTGCGCAGTCCGGTGTTGCACGCCACTCCGCCGCTGACAACGATCCGGGGAATGCCGGCTTCGATTGCAGCCGCGATAGTTTTTTTGGTCAGAACATCCACTACCGCCGCTTGGAACGATGCGCACACATCCTCAATGCGCGCACCATCCAGCTTCGGCAGCATGTAGCGGACAGCTGTTTTGATTCCGCTGAAGCTGAAATCATAATCGCCGCTGTGAAGCATGCTGCGCGGAAAATCAAACGTCGCAGGATCTCCTTTCGCTGCGAGTTGGTCGATCTCCGGTCCGCCGGGGTAGGGAAGACCGAGCAGCTTGGCC
>JBGTCP010000142.1:0-2767 GCA_041748815.1 Chthoniobacterales bacterium | reverse complement strand
GAGGACTCCGCTTACCGGAACATCACCGTCCTCACCCGTGCGCTGCAACTGATCCGGCAGGATTATGTGGATGAGGAGAAGGTTGGCTACCGGGATCTGACATATAGTGCGTTGCGGGGTTTGCTCAGCGGACTCGACCCGCACAGCCAGTTCATGGAGCCGAAGGATTTTCAGTCGATGCAGGAAGACACGCGTGGAGATTTTGGCGGGATAGGAGTGGTAGTCTCCACCCGGAATGGAGTGCTGACTGTGGTCTCGCCCATGGAGGGCACACCCGGCGCCGAGGCCGGTTTGCTTCCCGGTGATCAGATTATTAAAATCAACGGCACAACGACCGAAAAGGTTGAGGAGTCGGAAGCCATTGGCACTCTGCGAGGGGAGCCGGGGCAGTCGGTTTTGATCACGATCCTGCGCCCATCGACGAATGAAATCCTGGACTTTGATATCGTGCGCGCGGTGATTCCCGTGTCCAGCGTGAAAGAAACTGCCATGCTGCCTGAGGAACAAACCGGCGGGATCAAAATGGGCTACGTGCGGCTCAACCAGTTCAGCCAACCGACAGCGGACGAATTGAAGGAAGCTCTGGACCGGCTGATGGAAGAAGGCATGGAGGCGTTTATTCTCGACCTTCGGTTCAACCCGGGTGGTCTACTCAACAGCGCGCGGGACGTGTGCGCGGAATTTTTAAAACCCAATCAAATGGTGGTTTACACGGAGGGACGTGTGCCGTCGCAGCGTCGCACCTATCGCACTCCATCAAATTACGAGCCGCGCCCGTGGTTCCCCATGGTGGTATTGATTAATAATGGCAGCGCAAGTGGCTCGGAGATTGTGGCCGGGGCATTGAAGGATCTGGACCGGGCGATCATCGTGGGAGAGACGTCGTTCGGAAAAGGTTCCGTGCAAAGTGTGATCCAGCTGCCTGATGGCTCGGCAGTGAAGCTCACTACCGCGAAGTATTTCACGCCCGGACGGGAAATGATTCACGAAAACGGCGTCACCCCGCACATCCGTGTCACCCTCAACCCGGAGGAAGAGCAGGACGTCATCACCCGGCGGCGGGAGGATTTGCTGCCTGAAGACCGGGAGGGTCTGGTGGACCCGCAGTTGGATCGCGCTGTCGACGCACTGAGGGGGTGGGTCCAATATGCCAGCCAACACACCAGCGATCCCACGCTGACCACTGCCTCAGCTCTCCGGGCCACACCTTCCAACTGACCTCGCATGAAAGCGTTGAGCACTGCGGGCGGCATCGGTCCGATCCTCGCCATCGAGACTTCCTGCGATGAGACTGCCTGCGCGATCCTGGATAATAACGGAGCACTGCTCGCATCGGAGATTGCATCGCAAGCGCTGATCCACCGCGAGTATGGCGGCGTGGTCCCCGAAGTGGCCTCCCGCAATCACCTGATCGCATTGCGGCCGGTCATTCACGCCGCTTTGCAGGAGGCGGGATTGGAGATAGGAGCCATGCGCACGATTGCAGCCACGCGGGGTCCCGGGCTCTCGAGTTCGCTGCTCCTCGGGCTCTCCACCGCTAAAGCAATGGCCACTGCCTCAGGCGCACATTTTGTGGGAGTCAATCATATGGAAGGCCACCTTCTTTCTCCATTCTTTGGCCGACCGGGTGGCGTCCAGCCGTCCATGGCGCTGGTGGTCAGTGGCGGCCACACGCTGCTCATCCGCATCGATGCCGTTGGCCGGTATCATTTACTCGGGCGCACCAAAGACGATGCAGCAGGTGAGGCATTTGACAAAGTCGCCAAGCTGCTCGGCCTCCCCTACCCCGGCGGGCCGGAGATTGACCGGCTTGCAGCGAAGGGAGATCCTGCGGCGTTTGATTTTCCGCGCAGCATGCTTCATAGCGGCGATTATAATTTCAGCTTCAGCGGAATCAAAACAGCTGTCCGCTACATGCTGCCGAAGCTGGATGGTGCGCGCATTGAGGATGTGTGCGCTTCGTTCCAAGCCGCGGTGGTGGAGGTGCTGACCAAAAAAACTATCGCGGCTGCACGCGAAGCTGGCATTCCGCGCATCGTCGTCAGCGGCGGAGTGGCGTGCAACACCGGACTGCGCAAAGCATTGAGCACTGCCTGCGCGGAACAAGGGATCGAGTTACTCATCGCTGCCGCAAGCCTCTGCACCGACAACGCGGCCATGATCGCCCACGCAGCCTACCAGCGACTCGCAGCCGGATTGGACCAGGAACCCGCATGGCATCTCGACGCGGATCCTAATCTTGCGCTGGTGTGACAACTCAACTTCCTGCTGATTTATAATTTTTTCCTGCGGCGGAAAGGATGCAGCAATTGGCCGGGATAGCTTTGTGGAATGGATTCCGCCACACCGAATGACTCGGGCTCGTGATGCGGGCAGCGGTAGGTGCCGAAGATCAGATCCATGAGCGGTGAAAGGTTTGCGTAGTTGCCAGCCGCCCGTTCCTTGGCGTGATGCCAGTGATGCAGCTCGGGCGATCCCACCAGAACGCGCAGTGGCCCGAGTGGCAGTCGCACATTGGAGTGGATGTAACTCGCCCAGATCCCCCGGAACGCGACCAGCCCGGCAAGCGTTTCTAACGAAAAGCCCATCAGGAAAAATGGCAGATTGATGAGTGTTTGCGTGTAAAGCCCGTCGAGCGGGTGCTCGCGATGTGCGGCGAGCCAATCGAGATGCTCCGCGCTGTGATGGATGGCATGAAAGCGCCATAAAAAATCCACCCGATGTTGCAATCGATGTCCCCAATACACCAGCAGGTCGCTCAGCAAAA
>JBGTCP010000141.1:0-8156 GCA_041748815.1 Chthoniobacterales bacterium | reverse complement strand
CGCGAGAGCTCCAAATACTCGGGCCACAGGACCTGATCCATGTGGGATTGAGTGTCGCGCAACATCACGGTCGTATGCCGCTGCCGCGCATGACGATAGGGCCGGAGCCCGTGTCGGCGGGCAAGCGCGAGGAAAAGCTGCCGCTTCCATGGATCCGGCAGGCTCATTTTGAATTCGATTTTCTCCTCCGAAGCAGCGGTGAGCCGGGAGTTAAGGCGTTCAAGTGCTTCGGCCGCCGCACCCACTTCGCCATCCATTGTGCTGCCCGCAAAGAGTGCTTCCACCTTACGGATTTTATCAATGATTTCTTCTCTGGTCATAGATTGTATCATCGCTGAACCGGATGCGGGATCAAGCTCATCACATTGCGTAAGGCGGATTTTAAGGATTCCCCTGCTCCGCCTCTCTTGACGGAAAACCATAAAAATGGCATTCTGGTTTTATGAAGACCACTCTCGATTTGCCGGATCCACTGATGCGACGGGTGAAAATCCGTGCAGCCACCGAGGGGCGCAAGCTCAAGGAAATCGTCTCGGATCTGCTTCAGAAAGGACTGGAAGCCCCTCCGGTCGTATCCCTGCCGGATGGCGAATTACCTTACATAATCGATCCTGGCACAGGCATGGCAATCTCCCGCAGGCTGAATACTCCAGGTTTCGTCCCACCCACGGCGGAGGAATCGCAAGCAATGATCGAACGGGCCAACGAGGAGGAGGATCTACGCCGTGCCGGGCTACTTCGTTGATACAAAGATTCAACGAACGGGGATGCGCAGGGATTTCAGAATGACGTGGGCGGAGTTGCGTCCGCTCGCGCCAAACACACCGCCGCCGGGGTGAGTGCTGGCACCGGTGAGGAATAATCCTTCGACAGGTGTGGTGTAATTTGCCAGCTCCGGAAGCGGTCTGAAACTGAACATCTGATCAAAATTCATTTCGAGATGCATTACGTTGCCGCGCAGCAAACCGAATCGGCGTTCCAGATCGAGCGGGGTCTGGATGAGGCGGCCGATCATTTTGCCGCGCATGTTGGGCGCGGCTTGGCAAATGACCTCGTAGATTTTGTCGGCCTCGCGTTCGGCAATATCGTCCCAATTTCCGCCGTTGGCGAGTTCGTAGGGATGGTATTGCGCCCAGCTGAAAAGCACATGCTTGCCAGGCGGAGCGAGCGTGGGATCAATGGCGGAAAAGGTCATCGCCAGCACCGCCGGATGTTCGGGCGGGCATCCGCGCAGGTAATCGCGGTAAGCTGCGTCGAGATACTCGTTGGACGGGCTGAGCAGCTGCATCGCTGAGTGGCAGGGCGAGATTCCTTCCGCATTGACCGGTTCGCCCGCGTATTGAGGCAACTCGGACACTGCGTGGCGGACAATCATGCCGAATCCGTTGCCCACCCGCACATGCCGCAAGCGGCGTTTTAGGTCGGATGGCAGCAGCTCTGGATCGAGGAGGTCGAGCAGGGCTGTTTGCACATGGCAAGCGGTGACGACATTGCGTGTCTCGATGCGCTGGTCAGCGCCCGCATTAATGCAGAAACGGGATTCGGGCTCGGTGGACTTACGGATGCTCGTGACAGGAGCATCGAGGAATATGGTGCCGCCGAGGGCTTCGAAGCGTTTTGCCAGTGCCTGGGTGAGCATGCCCGAACCGCCTTTGGCACGCCATGCGCCGTGTTTGTGCATCATCGCCTGCCAGCCCACAAAATCTCCAGTGGCGGCCTCGGTCGGAGCGGGGCCGGATTGCGCTGCCAGCCAGCGCATCGCAGCGCGGAGGTGCGGCGATTCAAAGGTCTCGTCGATGAGTCGTCCGTAACTACCCATGAGCTGGCGCACTGTGTCGAGTGAACTCCAGAGCTTGCGCGATTTTGCATTGAAGAGATTGCGTTTAAAAATAGTCCCGATGAGTGCGCCGGGTTTCGGGTTTTTCAGAAAAACCTCGAAGACGCCTTCGTTGATTTCCTGCCAATGCGCGACAAAATCGCCATAGGTCTGCGCATCGCGTGGCGAGATTGCAGCGATGCTTTCGCAAGTGCGGTCCAAGCTGCGGTAAAACGTGATTCCGCGTCCTTCGCCGGGAATTGGATGGTAGGCCCAAGGGTCCATCTCGATGTATTCCAAGCCGCACTCCGCAAGTTGGAGTTCGTCCATGATGGGTGTCATGCGGAACATGATGTGCACTGACGAGCCTGTGTCAAATCGGTAGCCGGGGATGATTTCTTCCGTGCACACAGCTCCGCCGACGACTGGCCGGCGCTCGACGATGGCAACATTCAACCCGGCCTTCGCGAGATAACACGCGCAGACCAGTCCATTGTGGCCCGCTCCCACAACCGTGATATCAAATGGTTTCATTGTTGCTGCCTACTCTGATTACGGATCACAACCACTGATGGACACTGATAAACACTGATAATGTTACACAAATAGGCTCATTACTTACTTCGCAGCCTTCGGAGGTGTGAGGGTTTTCATGAGGACGCGCGAGTTGCGCCCGCTTTGTTCGTAGCCTGCCCGGCGTTCTGCTGGAAGTTGATCGGAGCCGACTTCCTCGAAGCCTCCTTTTTGCTGGAGGAATTTAAAGGCCTGCGTGGAGAGCGCGAGCAGGCGGGTGAATCCGCGCTCAGCGGCGGTCTTCTCGACGAATGCCATGAGCTTGCTGCCGTGGCCTTCATTTTCGTGGCTCTTGCTCACGTAGAGACATGCCAGCTCGGCCATGCTTTCCTCGCGATAGGGGATCATTGCCACGCAGCCCACAATGTTGCGGTCTACTTCGAGCACCCAGTAATCTTCGATGTGACTCACGATCTGTGCACGGGTCCGCCTCACGAGCTCCTCGTTGTCCACGGATTGGCGGATAAGCGCGATCACGCGGCGCACATCTTTTTTGAACATGGAGCGCACCTGCTGGTATTCGTTGGAATAAATCATCGTGCCCGAGCCTTCATTGCTGAAGAGCTCAGTGAGCAGGGCGTCGTCGCGAAGTCCGTCGAGGAGGTGCACACGCGGCACACCGGCGCGGCAGGCCAGTGCAGCGTGATTTAGTTTGGAGAGCACTTCCGGCGGACTGATCGCGGCAGGGCGCTTCAGAATATTTTCCGCTTCCTCCATGGAGACCTCATACACCTCTTCGCCGTCCACGTGCAGGAGCATGTTGGGTGTGAGGAAAATGAGTTTTGCGGCGTGGAGTGTTTCACCAACTTCCACGGCAATGGCATCGCTGTTCACGCGGAATGTGCTGCCTTCGCCATCGAAGCCCAGCGGCGGGATGACGGGGATGATGCCTTCGTTTAAAAATAAATGCAGGCTCTGCGCATCGACGCGCTCGACACGTCCGGTGTGCAAATGGTCGACGCCTTTGAGAATGCCGGCAGGGTGGGCAATGATGGCATTGGAACACGCCGCGCGGAGGTCCACGGACGTGAGGCCTTGCAGGATGGTGTTGGTGAGCCTAGTGGCGGCATCGAGACTCACTTCAAGCGCTTCTGTGCTGGTGGGTCCGGTGCCATCGGAGGTAGTCAGCTCGATGTTGCGTGCGGCTGCTGCATGCCGGATCTGATGGCTTGCGCCATGCACCAGCACTACCTTGATGTTGAGTGAACGGAGCACTGCAATATCGAGGAGGATGTTTTGAAAATTCTCCGAAGCGGCAATCGCACCATCCATGCAGATGACGAAAATGCGGTCCCGGAAACGCGGGACATATTGGAGAATACCGCGAAGGTCGGAAGCATTCATGGGCAGGAAATTAATCCAATGCGACTATTCGCCGGGCGTCGACAATGTGATGCCATCGCGTCCAGAGAGATATTTGCGCGACTCCGCAGCAATGATACCGCTCAGAGCGATGAGTGAAATGAGATTCGGGATTGCCATGAGGCCGTTGAAGATATCCGCAAACGCCCACACAGCGTCGAGCGTCGCCACTGATCCGATGAACACTGCTGCGACCCATAGGAATCGATACGGCACGATGACTTTCGGCCCGAGTAGATATTCCGCAGCACGCTCGCCGAAATACGACCAGCCCAGGATGGTGGAGAATACAAAGGTGAACAGGCCGACGGTAAGGATGAGCGGTCCCCACACCGGCAGTTGGCCGAAGGCGAGTTCGCTCAGGACGACGCGGTCGCCGGTGTTGAGCCATTCGCCAGAGCTTACAATCACGAGGCCGGTGAGGGCGCAGATGACGACGGTATCCCAGAAAGTCCCGGTCGCTGACACCAATGCCTGCCGCACAGGATTCGTGGTGCGGGCTGCTGCGGCCACAATGGGCGCACTGCCTAGTCCGGCTTCATTGGAGAACAATCCGCGAGCGATACCCATCTGCATGGCCTTCGCAATACCTGCTCCGACAAAACCTCCCGTCGCTGCATGGCCGTTGAAGGCACTGCTGACAATCAGTGAAATGGTACCGGGAATCTCAGCGGCGTTCATAGCAAGAATGACCAGGCAGCCTGCGACGTAGGCGATTGCCATAAAAGGAACGAGGAAGGTGCAGACCTGCGCAATGGACTTAATGCCTCCGAGGATCACTGCGGCTGTGGCACCTGCAAGGAGAACGCCCGTGAGCCATGCCGGGATGGCCGGGAAAACTTCGCTATTAGTAGTGATGCTCGCGACCATGCCGCTGATGGTGTTGGATTGCGTCATGTTGCCGATTCCGAAGGCTGCGATAGCTGTGAGGAATGCGAAGACCATGCCCAGCCATTTCATGTTCATGCCGCGTTCGAGCACATACATCGGACCGCCAACAACTCTACCATCCGGAGTGGTGGTGCGGAATTTTACCGATAGCAATGCCTCGCCGTATTTCGTGGCAAAGCCAAACACACCCGTGAGCCACATCCACAGGACTGCGCCCGGCCCGCCGATAGCCACCGCTCCGGCCACACCGAAGATGTTGCCTGTTCCAATAGTGGCAGCCAGCGCAGTGGTCAGTGCACCGAAATGGCTGACATCACCCTTCGACGCAGAATCTTTGCCAAAAGAGATTTTGATCGCCGGAATGATGAACCGTTGGATAAATCCGAGCCGGATCGTGAGGAACACATGTGTGCCGAAAAGCAGGATGACCAGCGGCCATCCCCACACAAAATCCACTACACTATTTAAGAATGCCTGAAAGTTTTCACCCATGGACGATAGCATTCGCAAGTTGCTACGGATTTTGCAAGCAATTGAAGCAGTGTGGCGAGACTGCTGCGCACGGCGGAAAGTTCGAGTCCAGGGAGTCAGGCGTCTTCCGCGCCGCCCTCAGGTAAAGGAGGCCTGCCGTGAGGTCCAAGAAGGTTTGTTTTTTTCATCAGTTCAGGGGCCTGCTTGTTCCCCTGTGAAGGGGTTCAATACCTGTAAATCAAGATCCCTGAAATCGTCGATATTCCGGGTCACCAGAGTCAGGTTGTGGATCAGCACAGTTGCTGCGATCAGGCCGTCAATCTGAGGCAGAGGGCGGATCGCCGATAAGGTGCCCCACCGGAGGGCGATATCGAGATTCACGTCGAGAATGCGTCCCGCAAAAACATCCTTCGTCTCGGTGAGCCAAGTCTCCAGCGCCTTTGCAGCGGAAGGATCTTTACGACTCAGCAAATCGATTCCTTTCCGCACTTCACCCAGCACCAGCACACTCAGGAAGACCGGCTCGTTTTGCATCGTATCCCACCACTCGGCTACTTTGGTGGAGCGTGTCCGGCGTGATTTCCGGATTTCGCTCAGGATATTCGTGTCGAGAAGATATCCTCTCATTCTTTTGTGAAAAGGCCTTGGTCGGTGGCGCGGCCGGGAATCGAGCGATCCCTCTCAAAAATAGAATCGTGTCCTACATCTGGAAAACCTGAGAGGTGCTCCCAGAAGCTTTTTTTCTCCCGCTGGGAAAGCAAAGCCTCGCGCAGAATCCTCCGGTGCTCTTCTTCCATGGAAATGCCATGCTCTCCGGCGCGTTTCTTCAGGCGCCTGACAACGGATGCTTCCAGATTGCGAACAATTAATTGCGGCATGAATTCACCTTAGCCGATAGCAATGATAGCAGTCAAGTGAAAGGGTTGTGGAGCGAGATGATCAGTGCTGGAGCGGGCACCTTTGAATTGCGAACGGCAGAGAATAAGCAGGAAGCGCCGTGACTTGAAAGGAGAGCGGACATTCCTGTCCGCTGCAGAGTCGTGCCACGAAGCAGGTAGGAACACCCGCTCTCCTGTATTAAAGCGAAAGGCGGCGATTCTGAAAGCAAAATGAGCCACACATCCTCCTCAGTGGGGCGAAGCCCCCATAGATTCCGTGCGGAGAAGTGTTATTTTAACGGCAGGAATATAATTATTATCCTACTTGTCCTACCTCGCCCACGTCTTTGGCCAGGCTGTCGCGAGAGGCGGAAAGCTCGAGTCACAGGAGCCAGGGCATCCTGCTTGTCGAATTTCAGTCCTTCTTCACCTCAAGCATCCATTGCCAGGCGGCTTGGATGTGGATTGGTTTTGGTGCGGACGGGAATGGAAGGCGTGTGGCACCGGTGAGCAGGAGAAGGTTTGTGCAGCCGAGTTCTTTGGATGCCTCTTCCAGTGCCCGCACCTCGCGGGAGAAGGTTTCCGGCGCGTCGATGTTTTCAGCGACCTGAATGAGACACTGATTGCCGGTTGTTTCTCTGCTCAGAAAATCCACTTCATAGCCGGCTCTTGTCTTCACATAGCTGGCTTCTGCACCGCGTCGCTGTAGTTCATTGAAAACCGCCACTTCCAGGCGGTGTCCGGCATTCTTCTTCGGGCTGCGATCAAAAACCATCGATATGCCATGATCCACCGGATACACCTTTCGCGGGTTCACTTGTCTGCGTTTTTCGGAGTCGGCAGCGACTGGAATGGCCCGCAGCAGGAATGCATCCTGCAGATGAGCCAGAAGTTCGTAGAGCGTTTCACGTCCCGCTGGAATCCCTTGCGATTTTAGATCTGCCTCAAACTTTGTAACGCTGAAAAGTCCGCCCGGATTTCCAAGCAGTCGCCGCACCATCCAACGCAGTGCCGTGATGTTGGTAACCTTGTGACGTTCGATCACGTCGCGCAACAAAAGCACGTCTACATAGTTCTGAACAAGGTGCCGCCGGTCGGGTGCACCCAGTCCTTGCGCTTCCGGGAATCCTCCGGTCTCCAAATACTCAACGAAACGTCGGTCCACCAAAGCTGCCCGCTTGGATGTGAGATGCCCGGGCTTATCTGGAATTTCATGGCCGTGGTGCCGAAGCCACTCCGCAAAGCTGAACGGATGAATCACCACCTCCAAGCTTCGCCCCCGCATCGAGGTGGCAATCTCGCTGCTCAGGAGCTTGGCTGACGAGCCTGATACAAAAAGCTCGTGGCCACCTTCATCCAGCATGCGGCGCACGAATTTTTCCCAACCCGGCACGATTTGGATTTCGTCCAGATAGAGTGTCACCGGTTCGTCCGATGGCTCCGGAAACAATCGCATGTGGGTTTCCGGGATCAGCCCGAGCTGGGCCGCGTCGAATCCCGCCATTCGCTCATCTTCAAAATTGAAGTATAGCTGCCTTTGTGGACTTCGCCCGGCGTGGATCCGGTCGGCCCGTTGTTGATGCAGGAAGGTCGTTTTGCCGGCCCTGCGCATGCCGATCACCGCAACGGCTTTTCCTGAGATCGCAGGCACCCGGGCGTCCCGCCGCGTGAAGACAGGCATTGGACGCTCCAACCCTTGGAGAATTTTCTCTTGAATGACTTCGGAATATTGGACTTCCATGAAGTCTATATTCTATCATATTTGGACTTTAGACAAGGGCTTTTTCCATGCGATCGCAGGTTCGCTCCAAGCCCGCAAAGCGCGACAAGGAGTCGCAAATAGGGCTCATCCGCCGCGTTGACCGGTCGATCAAAAGCATATTTGCGGTCTTGCTGATCTTGGCGGGAGCCATTCTTTCGTGATATCTTTAATGAGCTTGGTCCTTTTGACCCGCGTGCTTCTCAACTCACAGGCCTTGCGAGCGGAGGAAGTCGTGGCTGGATTTGAGGCAATCGAAGGGGTCGCGGAAGCACTGGTCCTGCTCAACGGCGTACCAGCGCACGCCGGCGGCACGGCAAGCGGCGATGATGGCGGGCCAATCGAGATTGCCTTCACCAATGGGTGCCATGCGGGTTTCATTTTTTCCCTCAATGACTTCCTTGTC
>JBGTCP010000140.1:0-5038 GCA_041748815.1 Chthoniobacterales bacterium | reverse complement strand
CTGCTGGAAAAAGTAGTGAAGCTGGATCAACGGCTCGCGGACGGGGACTGGCTGCCACAGGCTGTGGGATTGCGCATCCGCTTCACCGGACGCAGCCGGTTCGGTGGGGCAGCGGTGGTCATTTTTTCAGAAGACGACCGCGCTCACTTGTTCACAGGCTCAAAGGGCACACACTATTTTCTGGAGCGTATTGATACTGCAACGCGGCCGGAAATCGCACTCGATGAATTGACAAAGCGGGGTGATCCGCCAGCACTTTTGGCGGCGCGATTGTTGTTGTTGGAGGGGGAAGAGCATGATCCAGAAAGAAGGAAGTTGATAGTTGATGCCCGACGGGTTTTGGAAACCCGCCTGCGGGATCCGCGCTGGGCCGGACTTGGGCGCTCGCTCTCGGATGCTGACGTGGAATCGTTTCTCCGCCGTTCAGCCACTGCGGCGCTCGATCATTTGCTCGCTCAGCAAGGAGAGTTGTTATGAAGCTGATCGAGCTCGAGATTCAGACGCTGCCTGGGATTCATCCGGGGTTCAGTGTCGATGCGTTTGATGCGGGCATCAATCTGGTGGTTGCTCCGAATGCCGGTGGGAAAAGCAGCCTGCTGCGTGCACTAAATTTTTTGATCGCGGGAGTGAGGCAGGGTGATCCTGCCGCGCTGGCACTTACGGCTGTTTTTCAGGATGCAGAGACCCGATGGACGGTGCGCCGTACGGGCAGCAGCATCGTGTGGGAAAGGAACGGACAACCCGCAGAAGCTCCCCCACTCCCTGCCTGGGACCAATTGCATTGTTACTGGTTTTCGATGGAGGACTTGCTCAGTGCAGATGCCCGCGACGAAAATCTGTTGCTGGAATTGAGGCGCACACTCAGCGGCGGATTTGATCTCGATGCAGTGTTAAAGCAGTCGGAATTCACAATCGGACCCCGCTATGGAACCACCCAGGCCAGCGCGCTGACGGAGGCTATCCGCGAACGTCGCAGGATCGAAGCCGACTACAAAGCTCTGAACGAGGAAGAAGCCCGGCTTCCAGAACTCATCAAAAAGCTGGAGGCCGCTGATGCTGCTTCTTTCAACGCAAGAGCGCTTACCCAGGCACTTTCGTTCATGGCTGCAAGAGACGAACGGCTGCAGGCAGAGTCTGGACTACAGACATTCCCGCCCAACATCTCGAGGCTCCGTGGTGACGAAATCACCAAGCTGGAGGAACTCGGGAACGAACGGAAGACCATCTCGATTGATCGCGACGCGAAAAACGCAGCGCTGCAGGATGGGCGGCAAAGATTGATTGAAACCGGGCTTGCTGAAGGTTCTCCCGAGGAAGCGGAGTTCGATGCCCGCTATCGTGACATCGAAGAAATACGCAGCAAAGAAGCGCAGAAAAAATCCGCGATTGAGAGATTGTCCGCAGCCGGGCGGGAAGTGGAGCACGCTTTGACATTGTTGCAGCGTGGTGCGAACTCCACGCTCCCAAAATTGGATCCGAGTTCAATTTCCCAAGCGGAAACGCTCGCATGCCGGATTCAAAAGCTAACTCTCGAGCGTAACGAAATAACGGCCCGCATGCCGACCACAACCGCAAGGCCGGATCCCCGTGAGCAAGCTGCAGTGCACACTGCAACAGAAGCGCTTCGGGGATGGTTGAATGCGGGTAAGGCTTCGCTCTGGATCCCCGGTCTCGCTGCGTGCCTCATGGTGGCGGTGGCTATCTTTGGGTTTCTTGCAGGAGTTTGGATTGCAGGCATCCTTGCGGTGATCGCGTTATTGCTAATCGTGTGGACGCTTCGACCCGATGGCTCATCCGGATTTCGAAAACGCTACGAGGAAACGGGGATGACGCTGCCGGGAGAATGGAGCGCCACCAGCGTTAGCGAAAAACTCGACGAACTTGAAATGCGCCGCGCGGAGCTCAGGGAGGCCGAACTCCAGGCGAGAGAATCCGGTAAATTGGCTAAGCGCCTTGCCGACCTAGAGCCTGAGCTCGCTGAAGCGGAAACGTTAAAGTCCGCTATGTCAGAAAAGCTGGGCTTTGATCCCCGCATCACCGCTTTAGGGTTGGACCGACTGGTCCGGCTGATAGCCGACTACGAAAAAGCAGTTCGGGAAAGCGATGATGCTAAGGCGTCAATTGCTGCACTGGAGGAAGACATCGGTGCGTGCCGCAACCGCGTGAATCATTTTTTGATGGGGTGGCAGGTAGAGTTACCGCAGGACATTGACGCGGCGCTCGATGGGCTCAGGAGCCGGGCGCGTAAAGCAATCGAGGCCCAACGTGAAATCGTTACAGCGACCCGCGAGATTGCACGGGCGGAGGAGGGACTGAGCAGACTGGACGATCAGCGCACGAAGCTGTTTGGCGCAGCGGGAATTCTTGATGGCGACGTGGCGATGATGACGCGGTGTTGTGAGCAACTTGTGGCGTGGAAGGAACAGAACGAGCAATGCCAGGCGGCAAAAGTCCGCGAGGCTGAACGCCGACTCCCATTGGAGGAAAACTCCGATCTTCTCGCCCGCGTGGAAGCGAGTAAGAGGGCTGAGCTGGAGACTGAGCTCGCCACCGCACAAACACTGGCGGACGGTGCGACGGAGTTGCGCAATCAGATTACCAGGATCGAAACCCGCCGGGACGAAGCAGGCCGCGATTCAAAGCTCGAACAGGCAAGCGCCGGGGAGCAAGCGGCTCGCGAGTCGCTGGAGGATGCATTGAACAAGGTTTTGTATTCGGATGCTGCACAGTTTCTCATGGATGGCGTGCGCAACGAATACCGCACCGGCCACGAACCGGAATTGCTGCAAGCTGCCCGTGAGCAGTTCTCCCGTTTCACACACCATGCGTTCCGGCTACAAGTCGATGCGGAGCATGGGTTCACCGCATTTGATAACCAGCAGCAAGCAACGCGAAAGCTCAGTGAGCTGTCCTCCGGGACGCGCATGCAACTACTGCTCGCCATGCGCTTGGCCTGGACCCGTAAGATCGAGCAGCGAAGCGTGACGCTGCCGTTGTTCCTCGATGAAGCACTCACCACCAGCGATGAGGAACGCTTTGCACAGGTCGTCGTCAGTCTTGAGGAACTCGCCAGTGAACAAGGACGCCAAATCATTTACCTCAGTGCGCGGCGTCACGAGGTAGGGCTCTGGGAACGTGCGGCAGGTCGCCGTCCGCATGTAATCGACCTCGCTGCGGTGAGGTTCGGGCAAGTATCCACGACTCCTGAAGACTATCGCCTGCGGGATATTGAACCGGTGCCTGTTCCCGGTTCTAATTCTGCGGAGGCGTATGCAGCGCAACTCGGTGTTGCTCCGGTGGACCCGCTCGAGGAGGCTGGAGCAATTCCGGTTTTCTATATACTGCGGGACGACCTTTTGTTGCTGCACCGGCTGCTGGAGGATTGGAGCATCAAGACTGTGGGCCAGCTCCGTTCGCTGCTGAACTCCGAGGCAGGAAGGCATGCCGTTGCGGATGCGGAAACCCGTGAGCGATTGGAGGGGCGTTGCAAAGTGGCAGCGGCATGGATCGATGCTTGGCGCGAGGGTAGAGGAAAACCGGTGGGCAGGATTGCAATTGAACAGTCCAGCGCTGTGACGTCGGCGTTCATCGACATAGTCTCGGAGCTTGCAGCGGCACACGAGGGTGATGCGGAGGCGATCATTGCAGCGCTGCGAAACAAAGCCGTTAGGGGATTTCGATCCAATAGCACCGATCAATTGGAATCATGGCTGCAGGAGCAGGGTTACATCGATGCGGCACCGAAGCTGAGTATGGACGGCAGGGAGCGTCGGGTACTTGAACGCACCGGAGGCGAAGCGGCGCCTAATGATATACGGCAGGTAATCCGCTGGCTGGAGACCGGGGGGAAGGCAAGCGACTGGATAAAGACAACTTTGCCATGAGGCTCAAACGGAGCGGGGAGTTTCGTGGCTCCATCTACGCCCTCTCACTGCGACAGGAATGTCGCAGCTACACAAAGGCACAGTCGCTATGTTGCTTACTCCAGCACACGAAGGCGGATGAAGCGGGCGGGGGCATTTGTCGTGCGATCGCGCACCACAAGGAGCTCAGGCTCGTCGGTGAGGACTTCGGTATGCTCCGGGCCGGATTGCCAGTCGACGAGATTACTTGAAACTTCCACAATCCATTGCAGCGAAATCGCATCCGGCGACCGAACCACAGTGAGAGTAAGCCGACCGTCTTCGTCGACACTCACAGTCGGCGCAGCGGGAAGGGCCGGTTGTGAAGGTGTGAGTCCAAGCGCGAACCGCATCAGGTTTTTGACAGAATCCCCGGCTGGCTCGGCTTCGGCACCCCAGAGGGCTGCCTCCGTTTCGGGATTTCCGGCTTCTGCCGGGTAGTGCTGCAATGCCCATTGTTGGAAAGGAGTGGCAGGACGCAACATGCCGGCACCCACATGAAAAGTGGCTTGGCCATTGATGCGGATCGCTGATCTCTGAGCTGCCGTGAGTCCGCTGAAGTCATTTCCGATTGAAAATGTGTGCAGGGAGGCCTCAAAATTGTGGACGTTCAGGATGCGCCCGGGCGCCCAGATTTCAGTATTGGAGGCAGCAAACTGCACCGTGGACGGCGTCCCATTGAACCGAACAGATGAGCTATCGGGGAGCCGGACCGGACCAGTGCTGGGATTTGAGCTTGTGGTCTTCAGCTCGCCACCACCGAATACGATGGGAGCCGCTGCGGGAAGTAGTCCGGCACCAGCGACTTCAAGTTGCCCTCCATAGAGGTAGGTGGGGCCGGTGTAGGTTGCGTTGCCGGTGAGGAGAGTGTGGCCGTCCTGCACGGACAGAGAGCCGGTGCCCTGCATGCCTCCGCGGAGTTCAATGGAATGAGCACCACCGGTGGCAAGGACATGGTTATTCAGGCTCACGATCCCTTCAAAATGCATCGGCCCGGCCGCAGCATACCAATGCTGTGAACTGCCAAGTGCGGAGGCGCAATAGAATCTCTGCGTCGCGGGTGCGTCGTTGCGGATCCCCACATATCCGGTGGTCAACGTTGAGCCGGCTTGAAACGTGTAGCCACTCTGCCCGAC
>JBGTCP010000139.1:0-8506 GCA_041748815.1 Chthoniobacterales bacterium | reverse complement strand
CGCCCGTATCAAAGTATCCACTCAGCACCTCAAAGGCGTGAAAATCGCCATCATGGGATGCATCGTCAATGGCCCTGGCGAAATGGCGGATGCGGACTTCGGCTACGTCGGAGGGGCTCCGGGCAAAGTGAATCTTTATGTGGGAAAAGAGGCGGTGAAGTTTAACATCCCGGAGGCTGAAGCCGTCGACCGGCTGAAGGACCTGATCGCGGAACATGGTAAATGGGTCGATGCACCAGAGCAGGTGCATGCGGAATCGGGAATCACCACGCCATGAGTTACGTTTTCCGTCCGGATGAATGGCACGGCCTTGAGCAATTTGGCTCCAAGGGTGCAAATCTGGCGCGGCTGAAACGGGCGGGATTTAATATCCCAGATTGGTATGTGATCTCAGCGGAGTCATTTTACGCAAGTCTCAACGATGAGGAAAATACCCTCATCATGAAGGCGGAGGCGGAGGGCGGAGCGCCGAAATGCGATTTCTCATGGCAGCTTTCTTACGGCCTGAATGAAGACATTGTCGCGGCAACGAAGCAGCTCTGTCTGAATGGCGAGCGAGTCGCCGTGCGCGCGGCTCCAGAGCTCGCGCCATCGCTGCATGGTCATGAGCGGGATCTTGCGGAGAGTTATTATTACATCGAGCCGGAGCAGGTATCACGGGCGTTGAGGGCGATTTGGAAATCGGCATTCTCCGAGCGTGCGCAAAAGATCCGTATGCTTGCGGGCCTTTCGCCCTGGCCGCGTGCACCTGCTGTGATCGTCCAGCGCATGTTGGACAGTGTTTCCTCGGGCGGTGCATTTTCCGCAGATCCGGTGACAGGGCGGCGGCGGGTGGTGCGCGTCCGGTCGACATGGGGACTGGGCACGGCACTCGTGATGGGAGCGACCAACCCGGATGAATTTGAAGTTTCCCGCGATGGCAAGATTCTCGCGCAGACAGTGGCAGAGAAAAAAACTTCGCATCAATGCGATCATGCCAGCGAGCATGGCGTGATCCAGGTGAATGTGCCGCCCGAGAAAGCGAACGCGCCATCCCTGACTCCCAAGCAGGTCGTCGAGGTGGCGACCATGGCGCGCGGAGTGGCCTCATTTTTCGGGGCACCGCACCGCATTGAATGGGCTTACGAGGGTGACACTTTGTTTTTGCTCGATGCCACGCCGCTGGAACAAATCCGCGGCATGATGGATCCCGATGCGCCGGTTCACCACTGGAGCACTCGTTTGCTGGAGGATGTGTTCATGGGGGAGATGACGCCCGCTTCCTTTGGGCTTCTGCGTGGTGGATTCCGGACAATGGCGAAAGGCATGCTGGATGCTTTTAACTACCGCGTTCCCCAGGCCGGCATGAATCTTCGCGAGCAGTTGGAGCTGCTGGGCTGGCATCACGGAGAGGCGCGTTTTCATGAGACGCGTCTGCAAAGGATCGCTGCGATTCTCCCCGCTTACCAAAACAATCCCGAGACGGTGGCTGCTGCTTTTCAACTCAAGGCAATGTCGAAGGATGAGGAAATCCCGAACCAAACGACCGGGTTCCTCCGTGCATGGTGGGAGGGGCGCAAGTTCCATGGACGGTTTGACCAGTGGATGAACAATTCGTCCAAGGCTAAAAAATCACGCAGCAAAATTGCCATGCCTGCCATTGGTGAGATGGCACCCGAGGAATTGATGGCTGCATGGCGCGAGGTGAGACGCCAATACGAAACACATTTCATCCCATGGATGCCGCTCAACTTAAAGTGCGAAGCGCTCTTCACAGAACTCCACGCTCTCACCCGGGCGGAGATGGCAGACGAGTCGGGCCAGCTTGCCACAGAGTTGCTTGCGGGCTGCGCTGTGCCGGATGATGTGAAAGCCGCTCTCGAGCTTGCCGCGTTGGGCGCCGAGCACCACGGGGATGAAAACTTGAGCGTCACACTCCAGAATGGAAGCCTGCTGGAAATTGACTTTGAGGTCGCGCAACGTCCGGCATTTGAGGAGCGTTTCCACGGCATTCTTGCAAAATATCCTCACGTGCATATCGGCGCGCACCTCTTGACCTCAATGCCGCTAACAGAAGCGCCGCTCGTGGCCTATCGCGCTGTGGGGCGGGTTTCCAGCGGGTTGCCGTTTCCGTTCCAGGACCAGACAGAGGGCCCGTCGCAGCGGCTTTCCAGAATGGCCCGCGAGACGGTAGCAGAGCAGGCTGCTAATGGCGGTAAAGGAATTCTTGCAAAGGCAAATCAACTCCGTGCTGCGATGGATGCGCGCGAAGAGCATCTCCGGCAATGGGCGGTCCTCGCGGCGCGCTGCTACCAGCATTGGTCCGAGCTTGGCCGCGAACTCACAGCTGCGGGGGTCATCGGCTCAAGGAACGATCTTTCAGAACTCACGCCCTGGGAGCTGGACCGTTTTTGGGAGGGATGCTCACCTCACGCTGCACTTTCGAAGCTAGTCGATGCCAGGAAGGTGCGCACACGCCTCGACCGCGCACAAATGCGCGTGCCCATGGAGAGCCAAACGCATGGTGAACTCAATGGCCTGGATCAGTTGGACGTGACTCCTCCGTGTCTTGTGGAGGGCAAGGTGGTTTTGTCGGGTAAGAGCTGGAGCAATGGCAGCATGAAGGGCCGGGTCGCTGTGGCGATTCATCCGGAGAGTGTGATGTATCGCAGAGGTGATTTGCTCGCGATGCCTGCCGGAGGTGTCGGCTGGGCGCTGGTGGCTGTGGGTGCTGCGGGTTTGCTCACTGAGGGCTCATCACCAACCGGCCACATGGTGCGCGTGGCGCGCGAGCTCTTTATTCCTATCGTTGGCAAGCTTGATGGATTGACGGCATGGCTTCGCGACGGCGATCATATCGAGGTGAATTGCAATCTCGGTGAAGTCCGCAAAGTGGGTGGACGTGTTTTCCGCTGATCCCGCCCCCACTCGCATGAAAGGGAGCACGGGTGCCTGAGAATAATACCAAAGAACCGGCAGGCAGCAGCTTGCTGGAGCCGCATGCACTGGCGGAAGTCAAACAAGTTGCGTCGGTCTTGCGATTGCCGCTGCGGCATGGATCGCTGAGCGCCGGCGGCCTGGTCTCCCCCGGCAGTGGAGCCTCGCTGGATTTCAAAGATCATCGTCCATATCTGCCCGGGGATGACCCGCGTTACATCAACTGGCAGGCGTATGGAAGGACGGGGACTTATACGCTCAAGGTGTTTCATCATGAGAGCAGCCCGTTTGTGGATTTGCTGGTGGATGGCTCAGTGTCGATGCATTTTGATGAGCAGAAACATCGCCGCACGGAGCAACTAGCACTCTTTGCGTGTGAGTCGGCGCAACGTGCGGCATCCTCGCTGGCTGTGTATTATCAAAAGGCGGACCGGATTGAGCGATTGGATGCGATGGCCTTCTCGCAAGGACGGGCAGGTCAGATGCCGGATGAAGCATTCGCTGCGACGGGTGGGGGCTTTGATTTCAAAGGCGTGCAATGGCGCACGGGATCACTGCGGGTGATCATTTCGGACTTACTCTTTGAATGCCCGGGCACCGAGGCGTTGCGCGGACTCACTGCCGGGCGCGGCCGCGTCATCGTCCTCGCACCGTTTTTACAGAGCGAAGCGGAGCCGGACTGGAGCGGCCAGGTGGAATTTCGCGATTGCGAATCGGGATCACTGCGGACGCAGAAGATCCATGGTGGCATGATCGAGCGCTATCGCAAAACGTATCAGCGGCATTTTGAAATATGGCGCGGGGCGATGCAGGAAGCCGGATTGGTTTGTGCGCGGGTCTCGGCGGACGGCGGGTTGATGGATGCGTTGCAGCAGGAGGCATTGCTCCGCGGAGCAGTGGAGATGCGGGCATGAGCGGATTCTTTTTTTCCAATCCTGCCGGGCTGTGGGCGTTGCTGGGACTGCCTGCGATCTTGGCGATTCACATGCTTCAGCAGAAAAGCCGCCAACATGTGATCAGCACGTTGTTTTTGCTGGAGGCTGCGTCGCGAGTGAGCGAGGCCGGTCGCAAGATCGATCGGGTGCGCCAGTCGTTGCCGATGTGGCTGCAACTCCTGGCAGTGCTTTGCCTGGCATGGGTGTTGGCGGATCCGCGCTGGCTCAGGCAGGGAAGCGTTCAACAGGTGATTGTGGTGATGGACAGCACGGCGTCCATGGGCGCATTCCGCGAGGATGCGATTGCCGGCCTGCAAAATTATGCCGGGCGACTGTCGCGCACAGCGCATCGCACGGAATGGCTCGTGGCGGAATCGGATCGGTCGCTGCCATCGCTTTATCAGGGTGACGATACCGCGGAAATGCTCGATGCGGTGCGGCAGGATTGGAAGCCGCTCTCCGCCGCGATGGATCCGGTTCCCGTGTTTCGTGGCCTGGGCGGAGCGGCGGATGCGGTGCGGATATTTGTGACCGACCACGGGATGGTCGTGCCGGATGGCGTGCGCGTCTTGTCCGCGGGTGCGCCCGAAGCGAACGTCGGCATCGCGGGGATGAATGTGAGTGAGGATAGCTACGAAGCCACTGTCGTAAATTTTTCCACAGAGCCAGCCCGCCGCCAATGGTGGGTGGAAACCGGCGAGGGACGAAGCCAGCCTCAGGAACTCACTCTCGGGCCTCAGCAAATGAAAACGGTCACCGGAGCCTTTCAGGGTGACGCAATGACGCTCGTGATCGAAGGCGACGCGCTCAACGTGGATGACCGAGCGACCTTCGTCCGCCCGCTCCCGCGCCCATTGCATCTGGCAATGCTCGCTGACCGGGAGTTTTTAAATCCGCTTGCGGCTACTTTGGAAAATGTGGTGGACCAGCCGGCTGACGGAGTGGCCACGTTGCTGGTTGCGACAGTGGACGGGATGGCGCAGTTCGAAGGCTCAGGAATTTTTTTCCGCTCAGAGCCGGACTCTGGAGAAGCCGCGAATGTGCTGGCACAAATTGTCGCGGCAGATCACGCACTGATGCGGGATTTGAATTGGAGCGGATTGATGGTGCGCCGTCTCTCCGCTGAATCTGCGCAGCCGCCGGAGAACGCACAGGTGTTGCTCTGGGCCGGGCAGCAACCGCTGGCGTGGATGGAGGAATCCGGCGCTGTGAAAAAACTCGTATTGGACTTCGATCCGCAACGCTCCAATGCGCCCGCCCAGCCTGCGTTTGCATTGCTGCTGCATCGATTCGCGGAGATTGTGCGGGCGGGGGGAAGCGCAATGGTGCGATGGAATTTTGAGCCCCGCGAATCATTGGGTCTCTCAGCACGTGATGCCGCAGTCAGCGTGACTCTCAGCAATGCGGATGGCGTGCTGCAGGAGGTGCCGGGGCATCAGGCTCCCCTGCTGCGTGCGCCGCGGGAGCCGGGATTTTTTGAAGTCACGGGTGATGGCGTAATGTTGATTAGTGGAGCGGTGCATTTTGCGGATGCGCGGGAAATGGATTTACAAAATGCGGGAGAACTGGATGAACTTGCCGGACTTGATTCGCAGTTGATGGACGCGCAGAGTGAGCGGGATGGATATGCAGTGCTCTGGTTGTTTGCAGCAGGCGGGATGATGGCTGGCGCATGGTGGGCCAGCCGCGAGAGGAGGGTCGCATGAGTGTTGTCCTAGGAAATCCCTACGCTTGGCTGCTCGTGCCGTTGGTGGTTTTTGCGGGCTGGAAGTTGCCTGCACTCGCGTTGCACCGGCCACTGCGCGCGGCTGCGCTTTTCCTGTGGATTCTTATTTTGTCGGATCCTCAAATTCCCCGCATCGGTGCAGGGATGGATCTCTGGGTGCTGGTGGATCGATCACGCTCGGCTGAATCGCGCATCGAGCCGCTCCTTGCAGAATGGGAGGGATTGTTAGCCGCGAACCGCGGTGCGAATGACCGGCTCTTTGTAGTGGATTACGCGGAGAGTCCGCTGCTTCGCGAAAACACTGCGGAGCGCAACTATCCCTCGGAAATGTCGAGGTCGGGCACCCGCTCCGGCCTTGCGGTTGAGTTTGCCCTGGCGCGGATGCAACGAGATCGCGCGGCACGTTTGTTGGTGCTGACGGATGGTCAGTCGACGGATCCGCTGGACCGATTGCCGTCGGTATTGCAGGAACGGGAAGTGCCATTGGACTATCGCCTTTTGCCGCAGCCCGGAGGCGTGGATTACCAGATCGCTGAACTCCGTGTACCTCAGCGGGTTTTGCCGGGCGCAGGCTTTCTGGTTTCCTTTGATGTCGATGGAACTCTCGATGGTGAAGTTCCTTACACTGTACAGCGGGATGGGAAATCTGTCGGAAGCGGGGCCGCGCAGGTCATCAATGGCTCCGCTTCCGTGCAGCTCACGGACCGTCTTGTCCAGCCCGGGATCGCCCGCTACGTGGTGGAAATTTTTCCCGCAGAGGATTCAGTCGTGGAAAATAACAAGGCCGAAGCCTGGGTCGAGGTGGCGGGCCGTGGCAGCGTGCTGCTTGTGACGGCGTATCCCGACGATCCCGTCGCACGGTTGTTGCGATCCCAGGGCATGACCGTGGATGTGGTGAACGAGCCGCGAACATTGGATTCCGGTCATCTTGCGGGTCGCACGGTGCTGATGTTGAATAATGTGGCAGCTCAGGATTTGCCACCTGCATTTGCGGAGGCAGTGGAGTTTGCCGTCACGCATCAGGGTGTGGGACTCATGATGGGTGGCGGGCGGCAGAGTTTTGGTGCGGGTGGATTTTTCGAAACTGGAATCGGTGAACTCCTGCCAGTGTCGATGGAAATGCGGCAGGACCAGCGCAAATTGGCCGTCGCCATGGCAATCGTGCTGGATCGCTCGGGAAGCATGGGCGCAGGGGTGGATGGGACGCTCACGAAGATGGACCTTGCAAATGACGGCGTCGTCAAGGCTATCGAATTACTCGGCGCACAGGATGCGGTCGCAGTGTATGCGGTGGATAGCAGTGCGCATGTGATCGCGCCTCTGAGTCAACTCGGGGCCGATCGCGGCGAGCTGGTCAAAACCGTGCGTGGCATCCAAAGCATGGGTGGTGGTATTTTTGTCTACACTGGACTCAAAGCGGCGTGGGACGAATTGGAGAAAGTAACGTCGGGCCAAAAACACATCGTGCTCTTCGCGGATGCGCAGGACGCTGAAGAGCCTGGCGAGTATATGGCTTTGCTCAAAGAGATCACGGATGCGGGTGCCACCGTGAGTGCGATCGGCCTGGGATCGGACACTGACGTGGATGCGGCGTTTTTGAGGGACATTGCTTTGCGCGGCAATGGACGGGTATTTTTTAATGCAGATGCTGCCGCGCTTCCGCAGTTATTTGCGCAAGAAACTGTGACTCTGGCAAGGTCGGCATTTTTGGATGAGCCCACTCCGTTGTCCGGGACGTCCGGCTGGCTGGAAATGGCGGCGCGTCCGTTGGACTGGTTGCCTGCGGTGGATGGCTATAACCTCTCCTACCTGAAACCGGGTGCGACCGCAGCAGCCATCACCACCGATGAGGAGTCAGCACCGCTGGTGGCATTCTGGCAACGTGGAGCGGGGAGAACGGCGGCCATCACATTTCCGGTCTCGGGGGATCATAGCGAAGCGGTTCGCGGATGGAGCCAGTATGGGGATCTTGTCCAATCGGTCGTGCGATGGATTGCCGCGGAGGACTTGCCGCCGGGCATTTCGTTGCGGACCCGCAGGCAGGGTGATGTGATGGATGTGGAGCTTTTCTATGATGTGGAGTGGGGGAGGAAGTTCATTAATACCGTGCCACAGCTTTCCACCGCCAGTGGTCGTGATGAACCGGCAACTCACACGTGGGAACGACTCGCGCCAGGGAGTTATTTTGCACGCATCCCTGTCCTGCCGGATGTTCCCATGAGCGGTGCGGTGAATATCGGAGATGTGGCATTACCGTTTGGGCCGGTGGTGCGCTCCAGTCATGACGAATGGACAATCATGCCACAGCGCATCACCGATCTTTCAAAACTCTCGACGGCTTCAGGAGGGCGGGAACTTGCGGACTTCTCACAAGCATGGGAGCGGCCGCCCGCGCGAAGTCTGCGTTCGCTCCTACCCTACTTACTGCCGATTTTCCTGGTCATTTTTATCGCGGAGGCACTTGTCACGCGGCTTCGGGCGGGGATGCAGTGAGGTCAGGCGGGTGAAACCCCGGGGCGGGTGAGTGAAAAAATCTGCCAGCGGCCTTGATCGTTTTGTTGAATTGGAATTGACAAAGCTGCGCTGTCACAGGAAATGTATCTGTTCAAACAATACCCCTACTATGTCAGACTCACCAACTCCAGACGCCTCGAATCCGAAAAAAGAAACCGTGCGCATCAGTCTTCCCCAGAAGCCTGCCAGCGGCCCGGGAGCGCCGGTGCCGGTGAAGCGAGAGACAGTGCGTATTAATATTCCCAAGCGCAGCCCCGCAGGCATCCCCGCCACGCCAGCCGCACCGACTATGGGCAGCGCCAAACCAGTGCCTCCCAGCGCTCCGACTCTTCCGCCTTACGCGCCCAAGGCTCCGGTAGCCTCGGCTCCTGCCGCGCCTGTTGCTCCCAAGCCCCCCGCTCCGGCTGCGCCTCGG
>JBGTCP010000138.1:0-4162 GCA_041748815.1 Chthoniobacterales bacterium | reverse complement strand
CAAGGTGGCTGTTGCTGAAAAAGCGGTGATCGACCTGCTCATTCCGCATCTGGATGCCGGCAAACCTGCCATCACTCTGGAACTCGACGATGAACAGAAAAAAATCCTGCGCTCGTTTTTTCTGCTAACGGGCAAGCCGGTCCTCTTCGCCTGCAACGTCCTCGAAGCGGAGCTCGCCGATGCGCAATCCGGCGGCAGCTCGTCCGCAGCCGCCTATGTGCAGCAAGTGCGCGATTATGCCGCTGCGCACTTCGCCACCGAGGCCATTGTCATCAGCGCACAGATTGAAAGCGAACTGGTCGATCTTTCACCCGAAGAAGCCACCGAATACCTCACTGACCTCGGCGTTCCCGAGAGCGGCATCGGGTCACTAATCCGCGCCGTTTACAAACTGCTCGGGCTGCGCACCTACTTCACGACGGGAGAAAAAGAAACCCGCGCGTGGACGATTCGTGCCGGGGACAAAGCACCACGCGCGGCGGGTGTGATTCACACCGATTTCGAGCGCGGATTTATCGCGGCGGAGACCGTGAGTTACGACGATCTCATCACGCTCGGCTCGCACGCCAAGGCTCGCGAAGCAGGCAAGCTCCGCATTGAAGGCAAAGAATATGTTGTCGCGGACGGCGATGTGTTAGAGTTTCGATTTAACGTCTAATAGCTCATGATGCTCTCGCTCTCCACCTGCTGGAACTCGCACCGACACACCCGTGGCGAATCGATGCTCCGCGAAATTGTGGAGCTCGGATTCCGCAACGTCGAACTGGGCCATGGCATCCGCCTGTCACTCATGGAGGGCATCCAGAAATTTTTTGACCGTGGCAATGTCAACATCACAAGCCTGCATAATTTTTGCCCCCTCCCGGTCGAAGTGCTCACCGACTCGCCGAATTGCTACGAGTTCACCTCGCACCAGAAACACGAGCGTGAACGCGCCGTGAAACTCACCATGCAAACCATCGACTTCGCGGTGCGGCTGAACGCCCCATTCGTCGTGATGCACCTCGGCCGTGTGCCCATGCCCGCTTACACCCGGCAACTCATCGCGCTTGCAAAAGATGGCCAATTTTTAAGCCGCAAATTTGTGAACATAAAACTCGAAGCGGTCCGCAAGCGCGAAGCCCTCGCATCGTTGTATGTGCGGCGTGCACAGGAGTGCCTCGCCCGTGTCGCGGAATACGCTGCCTCCAAAAATATTCACCTGGGCATCGAAAGCCGCGAGGCCATCGAAGAAGTGCCCAGCGAACGTGAAATCCCTACTCTCCTGGATGAGATTAATTCTCCCTACGTCGGCTATTGGCACGATATCGGACATATTCAGATCAAAGAAAACCTGGCATTTCTCGATCATGCCGATTGGCTGACCCGCATCCGCAGCCGTCTCTTTGGTTGCCACATTCATGACGTGATCTGGCCCGCCCGCGACCACCGGGCTCCCTTTTCAGGCGATATCGATTACCAGAAACTCATCCCGCTCATTTCGAAAAACGCGCTGTTCGTATGGGAGGTTAGCCCGAACCGCTCGAAGGAGGAAATCCTCAGATCCGTCGAGCGCTGGAATGCGGAGTTCGGCGCATCTGCCACAGCACTGGCTTCATGAGCAAACCCCGCTCCATTTTATTACGACTGCTTCTTGAAGCGGCGCAACACACTGGCGTGCGGATTGCCGCAGCCGTCGGCCTTCTCGCAGCCATGGCACTTGGCATCTATGCATGGCAGAGCGGAGTCACACTGGCCCAGCTCAAAGACTTTGGCACCACGGGCATTGATTTCCTGGGCAGCAATCCACTGTTACTGTTTGCGGCCATTGCAATCCTCCCGCTTCTCCCGATTCCCGTCAGTGCGTTGCTCGTACTCGCTGGCGTTGTTTACATTCCGATCATGGGCATACCGATGGCATGCGCATTGGCGATCACTGCCATGACTATTAACCTCCTGCTTGCATATTGGATTGCGGCATTTCCCGGCCGGAGCTTTGTGGAGTCACTTCTCAAAAAGGTAGAGTATTCGCTGCCTGTCCTGAACCATGGCGATCAGTTTAAACTTGCGTTGATCATGCGTATCACTCCTGGGGTGCCGTTTCTGTTCCAAAATCTGGCTTCCGGCATACTGCGCATGCCGCTGAAGATTTACATCCCCGTGTCCGTCGTGGTGGTCGGATTTTACACCTGCGCTTTCATGATAACCGGCGGCGCACTGTTCAGCGGCAATGCCGGGAAAGCTATCCTCGGCATTTCTCTCATCATCGTCCTCAGCGCCGTGACCGCGTTGATCCGGAAAAAACTGGCCAGCAAAAAACGACATGTTCCGCTCGAAATGCTTGCGGAGGAATAACTCCTGCAAAGCATTACTCCTCCCACAGAAAATTTTCCAGCCTGAGGCGGTTGAGACGTTGGGTGGCCTCTGCGGTGCGCGGACCTGGCAGGATGGACAATCGCCGGTAAACCCCCGCAGCCGACTCGACTTTGCCATCGGCCTCCAGCAATCGGGCGGCATCGAATGCAGCCTTGTAGAACCAGAAAAAATCCGGCACTGCCGCCGTCGCCGGATCCTCTGCAAAAGCATCATAGTATGCGAGCAATGCTCCCTCGTTATTGCCGGTCCGCTCAAGGACCTGAGCGGCTTTCCATAGTGCCTGATTGCGCCACAAAGGTGGCACCTCGCCCTCCGCTGCAAGAGCACGGAACGCGTCTATGGCTTTTTTGGCGGCTTCTGCGTCGGAGCCTGCAGCGGCTGCCTCTGCCTCACCGATCGCCATCATCAGCTCGTATCGCAGTGGCGCGTCCGGCGACGAAGTCAGTGCGTTCTGGCAAAGTAAAACTGCATCTCCAAACTGTCCTTGCCGCATCTTCACCCGTGCCTGCTCCAGACGGGCTTCCAAACGGAGGTTCTCATCCAGCCGCACCACGGATTCAAAAAAGCCGAGCGCCTGATCCAAAGCGGCTGGATTCAAGGTGCGCACGGCGGCAAGACCAGCGAGAAAGTAAGCTTTAGCTGAAGCGGAACCCGTGGTCGCCGAGGCAGCACGTTCAAACATCCCTTGAGCTGCGAGGTAGTTTTGCTCTTCAAAATACCTTTCACCCACTTTGGTGAGCAGGTCCGCAGTGTGGACCGAACCCTCATTGGACTTGAGGAATTCCGTCACGCGTAACTCCAGTCCTGCAGTATCAACACCGCGACTCTCTGCGATGAAGATCTCTAAATAATCCGCAGCAACTAGGACTTCCGGGTCAGCCTTCTCCCGGTCGATCTCTGCAAGCCACATGGCCGCGCCCTCGAGATCAGGTAATTCCGCCCCGTAAGCCAGCTCCGCGAGAGCCAGCTGCGCTTCGGGAAGCCGGGGATGCCCGGCAAAATCCCTCACGAATAATCCCAAAGTTTCCACAGCGCGGGGATCTCCATTTCTGGCCTGAAGCAAACCCTCATCTAAAACAAGCTCACGCCGCAGGGAACTCTCCGGGTATTCGGTGCTGAATTCTTGATACGCCTCCAGGAAGCTCTCGTAATCCCCGACCGCCGTGTAGCTTTGCGTGAGATTATAGAGTGCGATCATGAGTCCTTCCCCGGGCAAATCCATGCTGCGCAATACACTAAAATGCTCCACGGCCTCTTCATAACGTTCCAACATAAACGCGGTGGCCCCGCGCAGATAAGTAAATCGTGGAACCTCCGATGTCGGCAGAATCTCCTGGTTCACCGCCACCAGTTGCTCATCCGCACTCGTGGGATTGTCGGATTTGAGGAATGCCTCAGCAAGTGCGAGACGGCCCATCTCACCTAGCGGCTCGTCTTTACGGAACTCCAACCAGCTGGAAAGCAAGGCAATCGCATTGTCCAGCCGGCCGACGCGGAGGCGCTGAAGCCCCGCGTAATACACTGCTTGCCGCCGCAACTCAAATGAACCCTCCTGGCTCCATCGGTCCAGTTCATCAAAGTTGGTGTTTCCAGAAGCCACGTAAATGCGATCCAGTTCAGCAAATACCTCCGCAAGCTGCGATGACTCTGGATAACGCTCCAGGAATCTTTCTAGCAAAGCTGCAGCTGCCATGTGGTCGCCCGTTTCCGCAAGCGCCCGCGCCCGCAAAAGACTCGTCGACGCTAATAATTCATTAGTAATCCCCGGACCTGGCTCCGTTAAGTCATCAGTCAATTGGATCACCGA
>JBGTCP010000137.1:0-1624 GCA_041748815.1 Chthoniobacterales bacterium | reverse complement strand
CAAAGCCAAGGAGCGGAAGATGCAAGGTCAACGAAAACCGCTCTCCCCGCCCGATCACCGCGTACCAGCCGAAAAGCGCCATGTAGCCCGCAAACAATGCGACCGCCATGGCCACCCAAGTCAGCTCGGGTGCAGAAAAAGCCGGACGCTGCCGCAAGATAAAACTTCTACCAATCCAGAGGATTAGCGCAGCCGCCATCAGGAAGCAGATGTAAACGGTGCGAGCGGGCAGCAGATAGTTCCACACCTGATCCGCTTCGCCCCTGCTTGCGCTCCCGCCTGTCATTCGGGGTTTCATAGTGCGTTCCCATTTTTGGGTTGGCAGGATAAATCTGCTGAACATTTCCTCCGTGCCGGAGCTCCAGCGCTCCCGCGCATGATCCCATCCATGTTGCGCAAGATAATTTCCAGCAGTGGGAAGCTCGCCGGGGGGAAATGCTTCGCGTTGTGCGCGGGTCTGGATTTTTGGAGTCAACGGATATGCCTCGGTGTCCCAGTCATCACACCACATCCAATACTTTGCAGGACTGAAAAATGGATCACCATGGGTCTGCCATTTGAACCAAAGATTTGGTGCCATGATCACAGCTGCGCATCCGACTGCAACCGCCGCTCCGACCAGATGCATCCCGGCGGACCAGCCTTCTGCGGAAGCCACGAGCTTCCCGGAAATCAGGCGCACAACGGTAGCTCCGGCAAAGACGAGTAGCAGCGGCTCGGTGGATCCTTTCGCAAGCGATGCAAGGCCGAAACAGATGCCCCACCCCACATGATCCCGCCACTTCGAGCGCGCCATCGTCGCCGCCATGAAAAATACCGTGCCTCCAAAAAACACATACAACAGCGGCTCAGGATGAAAAAAATGAGCCCTCTGCAGCATCACTCCAAACCCGTAGACAACTGCCACGACGATCCCCTGCGCAGGCGCAAGAAGCCATGCAGCCACGCAGGCAAGAGTCGCCCACATTCCAAATCCAATCCACAAGTTCAGCCAGCGTCCGCGTTCGAAAAAATTATCCTCATCCGCGCTCATGACAACCCGCGAAAGCCATGGCCAGAGCGGTTGCACGTAAGTGCTGCGGAAAGGCAGGAAGTCTGACTCCGACTCTGCAGCAAGCCGCATCATAGCGAGTTGATCACTGCGCGTCATATCGAGATTTGTCTGGCGGATGAGTTCGCCCCCGAACCCAAAATACCACCAACCAAGCAAGGCGAGCACAATCGCGAAACACACCCATCCGGCTTTGCTCCGCAGGGGTTGAATGAACAGGTGATTTTGCCAGGATGCCGCCACCGCAAGCACTTGCCTGCCCCGCTGGATTGCAAGCTCCCGGTTCATTTAAAAAACAAAGGGCACACCCAGTTCCTGGAAGGCCGCTTTCTCGGCGGCAAGATACCGTGCACCTAGCCGCTCGAAACCGCCGCCGTCCCGGTATTCCAGCAGAAAGCGGTTTACCTGACTCAGCAATTCGTCCTCGCCCTGTCGCAGCCCAATTGCCCAGCTCTCCTCGCGGAATGGTGTTAACAAAGGCTTCGTGGCTTCCGGATTCCGTTTCCAGTGACGCAGCACCGACATTTGATCGTAAATGAAAGCATCCGCAGAGCCACGCACGACCTCGAGCAC
>JBGTCP010000136.1:0-2254 GCA_041748815.1 Chthoniobacterales bacterium | reverse complement strand
TCCATGCTCACCGAAGCCACGTATCAAATCGCCCTCGAACAACCCACCGCATGGCGCGTGACACTCCCCGAAGGCAGCCGCCTGCTGGCATGCACTGTCGACGGCAAAAGCGCAGAGCCAGTCATCGTGGATGGCGCATTGGAGTTTGCCCTGCCCGCAGCCGGCACACGCGAAGCCAAGGTCGTTTTTTCCTACACATCAAATGCCGGCGCACTCGACCTGATCAGCGGACGCCTCGAGCTCACGCTCCCGGTCACTCCCCTCTTTGCGCATGAGCTCAGCTGGCATCTCACGCTCCCGGCGTCCTACGAAATCGACGCCGTGGAAAGCAATCTCACCATGGATCCGCAGGCCGCAAACGCGGAATCCGGCGACCTCATTCTCACCCGCCGCCTCACCCGCGACATCACACCCCGCACCGAAATCTTCTACAAAAAACGCGGCCTAGCACAAACCTCGAACTAGCCCGGAAACTCAGAATTCAACCACTGATGGACACTGATGGACACTGATATCAGAGAAATAAATGTGCTGCTTCGCGCACATGGCGGAAAAGAAAATGGCTCCGTAAAAAACTCTTATATCAGTGTCCATCAGTGTTCATTTGCCAGCAAGAAAGACTCTGACAGGAGGGCTGGCGGTCTCGCTTCGCTCGGCTGTGGTTTAAAAAAACACAACTCAATATGAAAATTATCCATCTTATTTTTATCGGTTTCATCTTCATCTGCACGGCTGTTGGTTGGTTTGTGCTGGGCACAGCCATCTCGATCCGTAGTCACGACCGCTCCAGTTTCAGCAAAGAAGCTGTGGGCGAGGTTTGGGGGCCGGTGATGTCGCAGGCGCATCCGGACACCTGGTATCTCTCACCCGTTTCCGGCAAAGGCCGCCGGGCGGTGGCACCGACGGAAAGCACTGTTGATGTGCAGCTCCGCTACGAACCTAAACGCAAAGGCCTGCTCTGGCATCGCACGTATCTGGTGGATTTTTCCGGCGAATACACACTCACGAATCCCACTCCGGTGACCCAAACATTTTATGTGCGGTTCCAGTTGCCGGCGAACGGAGCAAGTTATGAAAACTTTTCATTCCAGCTCGGCGAAGGTGCTGCGAGCGCCCGTGCTCCCGAGGACGGAGCCATCACGGAAGCCGTGATCCTTGCCCCTGGTGCTGCTGCTCCGCTCAAGGTCACCTACCGCGCACGTGGTACCGATGAATGGCGCTACCACTTCGGCGGGACCGACCGGGTGCGCAATTTCCTTCTCACGATGCGGACCGATTTCACACAGATCGATTTCCCCGAAGGCACCGGCTCACCCACCACACGGCAAACGCTCGCGCCCGGCTGGTTGCTGGAGTGGAGTTACCCGGATGTGCTCGCTGCGCAAGCCATCGGAATGAGCATGCCCAAAGCGCTGAACCCCGGTCCGGTCGCTGCACGCATTGCATTTTTCGCTCCGGTGTCTCTACTGTTTTTCTTCACCGTGCTGGTCCTCATCGGCATGGTGCAGGGAATCCCGATGCACCCTATGCATTACTTTTTCATCGCGGCTGCATTTTTTGCGTTTCAGTTGTTGTTTGCCTATCTGGTGGATTTGCTACCACTGCTTGCCAGTTTCCTCATCGCTGCCGGTGTGTCATTGGCATTGGTTACGGGCTTCGTGCACGCGGTCACACGCGGACGCCTCACGCGAGTCTCCGCGATTGCCCAGATCGCTTACATGGGGCTTTTCAGTTACAGCTTTTTCTTCGACGGACTCACCGGTTTGGTGATAACCATCGGAGCAATCCTGACTCTGGCATTGCTGATGGCTCTCACGGCAAAACTGGACTGGAGCAATAAATTCCGCCCGACACCAAAAACCATTCCGGCCCAATAATTCCCACACCCGTGCCAGTCCGCATCCTTATTGTTGAAGACGAACCCTCCATCCGCGATAACCTCGTCTACGCGCTGGAATCCGAAGGCTACGAGGTCGTGCTCTGCGGCACCGGCGAAGAAGCGCTGGTGCTCGGAGCCGATCCGGCAGTCGCACTGGTCGTGCTGGATGTGGGATTGCCCGATATCACAGGCTTCGAAGTCTGCCGCACGCTGTGCGCCCGGCGGCGGTTGCCGGTGATTTTTCTCACAGCAAGGGCGTCGGAAATTGACCGGGTGGTCGGACTGGAAATCGGTGCGGACGACTATGTGGTCAAACCATTCAGCATGCGGGAATTGACGGCAAGGGTGAGAGCGGTGCTACGAAGGACCAACGGC
>JBGTCP010000135.1:0-4141 GCA_041748815.1 Chthoniobacterales bacterium | reverse complement strand
GCTTGAGGGCCTGCGTAAGCACAATAAAGAATTCCGTGATCCCCGCAGCGGTGAAACCTGTCCCAGCCCCTCTCTTGAAGCTCAACTTGCCAATGTAGCCGATGAGATCGCCTACTACAGCCACGATCTAGAGGACGGATTGCGGGCAAAGTTGCTGAACCCCGGCCAGCTCGAGGAACTGCCGATCTGGTACTCCACCGCCGAGGATCTGCAGCTGCTGGGCGATCATTCGCCGATCGGGCTGAGCCGCGTGATTCGCGCCATCATTGATCGGGAGGTCGAGGATGTGGTCACGCAGAGCACTTATTTGATCCATCATGCAAAAGTGAACTTCGTGAGCGATGTGCGTCGGCACGGAAGCAGGCTTATCCAATACAGCCCGGAGATGGCTGCGATGAACCGTGAAATGCGGCGATTCCTGTTTAAAAATCTTTACCATCATCCAGACGTCGAGGCAGACAATCAGGCGTGTGCGCGATCCATCGAGGTGGTCTTTCACGCCTTATTGGAAAATCCAGAAAGGCTGTCCACCAAAGCCCGTGATCGTATCGCACGCGATGGATTGCATCGCTCTGTCTGCGACTACATTGCCGGAATGACGGACCCGTATCTGGCGAAGCTACGGGCCACAGTGGACGGCTGAGGGCGGCTCTGGATCAATCCAATCCACGTTCCTCAAGATCGTCCTCCTCCCAGCCGAAGTAGTGGCCCAGTTCGTGGAGGAGTGTGATTTCCACTTCCTCGTCGAATGCATCATTGTCGTGATCGCAATACTCCGCGATGTTGCGCAGGCAAAGAGTGATCACCGGCAGGCCTGCCACACCCGCCGCAGGAGAGTCGTGCAACGCCGGCCCTTCGAACAGGCCGAGCAGGTCCGTGTTGGAGACCTCGGGCGCGTGCCAGCTCAGGACGATCCGGCAAGCCGCAGCCCGCTGCGCCAGCTCCGCTGGAAGCGAGGTCAGGATTTTTTTCACAATAGCATCAGCCCGCCGTTGCCAGTCAGATTGGTTCATTTTCCAATTCTAAAGCAAACAACCCATGGCTGACAATTTATTCACGGCCAGCGTGACATTCTCACATTCTTAAGAATGTGAGAATGTCATTAGCAGGATGGTAATGAGACTTGCGTGGTCTGAAGCTTTGATGTCGCTTGCAATGGCTGTGCATCTCTTGGCAGGCTGCGGGGTATGAGCATCGACACGTTCCGCAACTCCGAAGCATCCACCGAAGACCGTGTCGCCGACCCTGACTCTTCAGTAAAAAATCGACCAGATGGGGCATGAGGCGTGGGGCGGGTTCACCCATCCTGCGCTGTGGAATATAAAATGGGCTGCCAGACCGCGCATCCGAATCTCAATCCTGTGGATTGGGTCAGCTTTGAATCCGCCAAGGCGGACGTGTCCATCGCTGTCCTCGGCGTGCATCCGATGATGCAAGGCGAAGAGGGCGAGGCTATTATTTCCGGCGATATCGGTGATCGTATGAACATCGACCTGCCGGATCATCAGGTCCGCTTCCTGCGCAAAATCAAAGACGCTGGGGCAAAGCTCGTGGTCCTGCTCACCGGCGGCGGGGCAATCAGTTGCCCGGAGGTGCACGAGTTTGCGGACGCGGTCGCGTGGATCGGTTACCCCGGTGAGGCTGGCGGCGAGGGAATTGCCGATGTGCTCTTCGGCGATGTTTCTCCATCCGGCCGCCTCCCGGTCACGTGGCCGAAGGACGTGCGGCTTTGCCGGATTATTAGAACTACGCCATGGATGGAAGAACGTATCGTTTCATGGAAGAAAAGCCGCTTTATCCCTTCGGGTTTGGCCTCAGCTACACGCAATTTGAATATGAGAGCATCAAGCTGGAACCGTCTGAAAACGGAAACATCACGGCTATGGTCCATGTCAAAAATACCGGCAAGCGTGATGCTCAGGAAGTCGTGCAGCTTTACCTGGGGTGGAATGGCGTGGCCTTCCGAACACCACTTCAAGCCCTCAAAGCATTCGAACGCGTAACTATCGCTGCCGGACAATCTGCTGAAGTGCGAATCCCGATCACTCCCGCGATGCGACGAGTGGTGGATCCTGAAGGTAAATCGGTGGACGCAGCCGCCAACATCGAAGTTATCGCCGCCGGTGCCTGCCCCATCGAACGCAGCATCCAACTGGGAGCAGCGCACTTTGTCTCAACCAGACTGGCAGGGAACGCAGGTTCTTGAGGCGCCGGTCTCCATGGTAGCGCACTCAGGCTCTTGAGTGCTCCTCCCTGCCATCAACCATGAATAACGAATTCGCCAATCTCCTCCGCCGCCTTAAAGAAGCTCCGCTCGTAAATGTTGGCGGTTAGGAACTGGCTGATATCAAGAACGTCCACGCGGTCGGCCAGGTTTGAGTTTTTTAGCAGGAAAGCTGCAACGGACACCCCGTCCCCGACTGTGATGATTAATGGCTTTAATCCGATTGCTAAACACCACTAAAATAATAAAATTAGTGGATGATTCCCTTATTCGGAATTGCAACACCCGAATGAGATTGGAAATTGTTGGAAGGACAACAAATCCTACCCATAAAGAATGAATGTCTTGCTTTGGATTTTTTATGAATGCAGTTTTACATAGACGTCCACTCAAGACCGCCGTTGCAATTTTCACTCGCTTTGGAAAGCCTTTCTTTGAGCACTCAAACATCCTCAATTCGATATGAAAAACCTATGAAATCGCTTCCTGAGGCTGGAACGTTATGCTCCAACAACCATTGGATTTTTCTGGAAGGGATGAAACGTTTAATTGACTTCACACCATTCTCTCACGCGGGTTTGATCGCGGTTTTCATCACTTATGGAAGCAGTTCCTATTCTGCTGACATGTATCCCGATCCGATTCCACTATCTGGACTGATTGTTGAGATAGAGACAATTGCAACCATACCGGATGCGGCTCACAATGTTCTGCCACGCCCAATTGTGATGACACAAGATCCTTCCGGTCGTCTCTTCGTCAATGATCTCAGTGGACCGATTTATTATGTGGATGATAAAGCTAATGGCATCGGAAAATACCTTGATCTGCGCGATTACCCTGCGCTGAAAATCGTTTCAGGCTTCCACGGTTTGCAGAGCTTCGCATTTCATCCAAATTTCAATAAACCCGGTGAAGCTGGTTACGGATGTTTTTACGTGCTATTTAGCTCCCAGCAGACGGAAACAGCGCCAGACTTTTCATCGGGTAGTGGCACGACTTTCCATACCGTCTTATTGGAATGGCGAACCAACGATTCTTCCAGCACCACGTTCCTCCCGGCTTCGTTGGGGAATCCATACCGGGAACTGCTAAGAATCAACCAACCACACGGAGGTCATGTGGGTGGGCTTATTTCCTTCAACCCGACAGTTACCGATACGGATCCTGATTATGCCAATCTCTACGTTGCTTTTGGCGACGGGGCTCCGGGGGGCGGGGTGCCGGATCCACTTAAGAACGGTCAGAATCCTGAAACGCCTTATGGCGCGATTCTCAGAATCAACCCGCTTGGGTCCGACAGCAGGAATGGTCGGTATGGGATTGTAATCGAAAACGCATTCGCCAGCGACAATGATCCGGACACGCTCGCAGAAATATACTGCTATGGATTTAGAAACCCTCAGCGGTTCAGCTGGGACCTGGCGACGGGAAAACTATACATCGCCGACGTTGGACACAATACGAGGGAGGAAATCAATGTTGCGGCAAATGGTTCCAATTTCGGCTGGGACGTACTCGAAGGAAGCCACCAGCTGAAAGACGAAGACTTATCGGGCTTGGTCTATCCTGTGGCTGAGTACGATCATGTGAATTTCGTTACGAACCCTCAACCCGCCATTAACAGTCGCGCGATCACCATCGGCGAGGTTGGACGCGGTATTTGTGTGCCAGGTTTAGAGGGGCAGCTGCTTATTTCCGATTTCCCAACAGGAATTCTTTTCACCTTGGAAGTGAAAACGCTTCCCCCCGATGGCGGAAACGGGGGCCAGTCCGGTTTTTTCGAACTTCGCGTTCACGATGGTGATGGCACTCCCAGGCGTTTCCTGGAACTTATTAATAAGGCAAGGATCAAGCGGGGCCTCCCTGCAACGAACCGGGCAGATTCGCGATTCAGCGTGAACACACCCGGGCGCA
>JBGTCP010000134.1:0-16043 GCA_041748815.1 Chthoniobacterales bacterium | reverse complement strand
GGCGGGGCGGAGTCTTTAACATTATCAAAATCCGCAGCATGCGTTTGGACTCCGAGGCTGATGGTGCCGCAGGTTGGACCACTGAGAATGATCCCCGATGCCTTAAGGTCGGAGCATTCATGCGCAGGTGGAATATCGATGAACTGCCTCAATTCTGGAATGTGCTGAAAGGTGAAATGAGCTTGGTCGGACCCCGCCCCGAGCGCCCCGAGCACATCATCAATTTTAAAAATGATATTCCTCATTACAACGCCCGCCATAACGTCAAACCGGGTATCACCGGGCTGGCCCAAGTCCGCGGACTTCGAGGGGATACAGATTTGAGTAAACGGATTCAGAGCGATCTGCATTACCTGGAAAACTGGAGCCTTTTCAGTGATATCAACATTCTCTTCATGACATTCTTTGCCAGAAAGAATGCATATTGAATTTGGCCCGCTCACTTGTCGCATCCGCCCGGCCCGGGTATTTTGGGAGTGAGCAGGCATCAAGAGCGAACTCTGGTTTGTGAAGTCAAATAATAATGGAACAGGGCTGGTCTTTGCGCTTGCGCGTGAGGTTATAGTCCACTAATGAGGCAGGCGTTTTGAAGGACAAGCAACTCAACATCAGCGTATTCGGCCTTGGTTATGTGGGATGTGTCTCAGCCGCATGTCTTGCAGAAGCCGGTCACCGGGTCACCGGAGTCGATGTGAACTCCGTAAAGGTTGATCTCGTTGCATCGGGGCGCAGCCCCATTGTGGAAAATGGCCTGGATGCGCTTACCCTTTCGCAAGTGGAAGCCGGACGCCTGACCGCGACCTTGGACACAAGGACAGCGATCAACACCACTAATTTGTCGCTGATATGCGTCGGCACACCGAGCAAATCCAATGGCGGCCTTGATCTCACTTATCTGGAAAGTGTCTGTCGTGAAATCGGTTCCGCACTTGCGGAGAAAAGAGCTGATGAGGACGCCCTTCCGCACCTCATGGTAGTGCGCAGCACCATGTTGCCGGGGACTGTGCACGGGACGGTGATCCCTCTTCTCGAAACAACCTCCGGCAGCAAATATGGCGGGAAATTTGTGGTGGCGATCAGTCCGGAATTCTTGCGTGAAGCCAAGTCTCTCGAGGATTATGCAAATCCGCCCTTCATCGTAATCGGCGCGGACGAGGAGGTGACCGCCGACCGCGTGCTTGAATTGTATAACAATATCGAGGCACCGGTGTTCAAGGTGCCCATCCGCACTGCGGAAATGGTCAAGTATTCCTGCAATCTTTTCCACGCAATGAAAGTGGGATTTGCCAACGAGATCGGAAGTCTCTGCAAAGCGCTCGGGATTGACGGACCGGAAGTCATGCAGATCCTCTGCGAGGACAAGAAGCTGAACCTGTCGCCCTATTATTTAAGACCCGGTTTTGCATTCGGCGGATCGTGCCTGCCGAAAGACCTGCGTGCCATTCTCAGTAAAGCCCGTGAGCTGGACGTTGAATTGCCGATCCTCGGTGCGATTTTGCCATCAAATGCCCACCAGATTGACCACGCTGTGAAAACAATCCTCAAACACGGACGCAAGCGTGTCGGCTTGTTGGGCCTCAGTTTCAAGGCAGGCACGGATGACTTGCGCGAATCACCAATGGTCACCCTGGTTGAGCGTCTTATCGGACGCGGCATTGATATTAAAATTTATGACAAAGACGTCGTTCTCGCTAGGATCGGCGGTGCCAACAAGGCGTATATTGAAAAAGAAATTCCCCATATCGACCGGGTGCTGAGTGATTCACTGGAAGAAGTTTGCAATCACGCCGAAGTGCTTGTGATCGCCACAAAAACCGCCCCCTTCGACGAGATCGAGGCATTCCTGCGCGACGACCACTACATTTTTGACTTCATCGGACTCATCCGTCAAAGGACCACTGATCGATATGAAGGCATTTGCTGGTAGCCGACCCGGGAATATCCCACTGTCGATCGTGCTGTGCACCTGCAATCGCGGTGCCACCCTTGAGCGTTGTCTCGAAAAACTCGACGCAGCAGCAGTGCAGCGCCATGGCGGTGAGATTGTGCTTGTGGATAACGCCTCCACTGACAACACGCCCGTCGTCCTGGAAACATGGGCTGCAACCGCTCCCTGCCCTGTGTTTGTTGTGCGCGAACCGCGTGGCGGGCTCAGCCATGCGCGCAACACAGGCCTTCTCCATGCTTGTGGGGAAGTGATTATCTTCCATGACGATGATTGTTACCTCGCCGACGGTTACATTGATCATGTGATGGCAAAGTTGCCCCACGCACGCTACTCGCTCGTGGGCGGCCAGGTGCGCAATTTCGACATGTCGGAGTCACAGTATGGAACTAACGACCGCTCGGATTTCGAGGAGTATGGCCCCGGCGATTTTCTGAAAGCGGGTGCATTTCAAGGGACGAATTTTGCGATGAAACGCAAAGTTTACGAAGCCATCGGCGGCTTCGAAACCTTCCTCGGAGCTGGAGCAGGCACCCCCTTCCGAAGTGAGGACATCGATTACTTTGCCCGCGCGCTTAGAGCAGGGTTCTATGCTGCGCATTTGCCTGAGCTGCTTGTATTCCACCACCACGGAAGGCAGGTGGGCGAAGGCATCCGCAAGCTGGATAATGCTAATGCCATCGCAGCAGGTGCCTACTACATGAAATTCATCCTGCAAGGGCAGTGGAACTACTTCGCGGGGTGGCTGGGAACATTCCGCATGAATTTTAAAAAGAAGTTTCTGCGGGAAGTCTTTGGTGCACTTTTATATATTTTCAATCGTCCTGAGAAGAAGCAAAGGTTGCTGTCCCCCCCTTATCCAGGCGTGACTTCCCGCGCAGGTGCTTTCATTTACAAATACCTCAGAATGCCATTTTTCCGGTTGCGCACACCCCGGAGAATGGTGAGCCATTGCATCGGAACCTCAAAATCCGGGACTCATTCAGTCTGGCTTCTTTTTCATGGGGCCTTGCGCGCCATGCATGAACTCGAAGACGACCTGATGATCCAGGCCGCACTTGGAAAAATGGAGGGCACCCTGACCAAGCCGCGAATCGAGTCATTTATTAAAGAACGCGACCGGCGCGTTTGGCTGGAGTTGGATTCTTCTAACTTGAATATCCATTTTCTTCCCGAGTTGCTGCAGCTCCACCCGAATGCACGTTTCGTCCTCACGGTGCGCTCACCCCGCGCATGGGTGGATTCCGAAATTAACCATTTTCTGGCGCACCCGTTCCCCGACCATTGGAGAAAAATGTGGGATCTCCGGTATCGCGCAAGCGTCTTTACACATCCGCCGGAAGAGGCATTGCTTGCCGAGAGGGGGCTTTACACACTGGACGGTTATCTCCGCTACTGGGTCGAGCATAATCAGCTGGCTCTCGATCTCATCCCCAGGGAACAGCTTCTTATTCTCAATACTAAAATGATAACCCCATCTATTTCTAAACTGGCAAATTTTCTTGATGTCGAACAAGCAGATGTGTGGACAGATAGAGCCCATTCGTTTGGGGCGGCAGCCAAATTTGGAATAATCGATTCGCTGGACTCAGACTACGTGGATCGAAAAGTGGACGAAATCTGCGGCGGTCTCATGAAACTTTTCCCCACCGAAGTGCAGCCAACTCCAGAAGCCATCATTTCATGAGTGACTCAAAGAGGGAGCCTCATGTTCAGGGAGTCACCTGTGCAATTTGTTGCCACAACAGTGCAGAGCGTCTCGCCGAGACACTGGGCGCTCTTTCGGCACAAGTTGTAGGTGTAAATGTTCCATGGGAGGTTTTGGTGATCGACAATGCATCCTCAGATGACACCGCGGAGGTTGCCTGGAAATCCTGGACGGGGCCGGCAGAGCTATTCCGCATCGTTGCTGAACCTGTGCCGGGACTCAGCAATGCAAGAATACGTGCACTTTCAGAGGCCAGATATTCGATACTCTCTTTCATAGACGATGACAACCATGTGTGTCCAAGCTGGGTCGCCACCGCGTTCGAGACGATGCAGAGGTCTGAGGATATAGGGATCGTTGGTGGAAGGAATCTACCTCTGCCTGAGACTCCGCCTCCTGACTGGTTCGCGGCTGTGCAAGGTTTCTGGGCTGTTGAGAACACACCCCGCATGGCTGGTGACATGACCACCATAGAAGTTTTTCCCAGTGGCGCAGGACTGACTTTGCGAACACGAGCGTTTCAGGATCTTGTGGATGCAGGATTTCAGTTCACACTCACGGGACGCTCCGGCAAAGGCATGGGAGCTGGCGAGGATCATGAGCTCATCATGGCTCTGATGCTGCGCGGGTGGAAAGTTTACCACGAGCCTTCCATGGAGTTGAAACATTTCATCCCGGCGGGGCGACTCACATGGAACTATGCCATGCGCCTGATGCGGGGTGTCGGTGAAGCAGGTGCCCGCATGGATGCTTATCTCTATCTCTGGATGGATCGACACGGTGCACCGGCGGATGCACTTCGCTGTCACTGGGCATGGCGTGCGGCAGCTTCGTTTCGTGACTGGCTTGCTCTGCGGGCTGGCGCTTTTTCCCTTGGAAGCGCAGCTAAAAATAAAGCGCAATTGCTCATGGCAGAGCGCGCAAAAGGCAGGTTCCTTGCCCTTGCCCAAATGCGCTCCGGCTATTTGGCTCGAAAGGATGAAATCGCTGCCTCGTCGTGGCTGCATATCCCTGATCACCAAGCCATATGAGGTTGCGTTGTTCCATCATTATTAACAACTTCAACTACTCCAAATTTCTGGAGTCTGCGATCCGCAGCGCTCTCGCTCAGACCTATCCGCACACCGAAGTGATCGTCGTTGATGATGGATCGACAGACAACTCGCGCAGCATCATCGAAGCATGGTCGTCGCAGGTGATTCCCGTTTTCAAAGACAATGGCGGCCAGGGATCTGCTTTCAATGCCGGTTTTTCCGCGTGCACGGGCGACTGGATTTTATTCCTTGATTCTGATGACGAGCTGGAGCCGGAAGCAGTTTCAAAATTGATGGAAGTGGCCGAAGAGCACCCGCGTGCCGCCCGTCTGCAGGTGCGCATGACATTGGTCGATGCGGATGGCAAGGAGTTGGGCATGGAAGAACCGGAAGGGGAACTTGCCTCCGGGGATTGGGTCCGCAATGTTATTCGTCTCGGTCCATCGAGCTATCCCAGTGTGCCGACGTCAGCAAGTGCATGGTCCCGTACTCTGCTGGCAAAATCTTTTCCGATGCCGGAATTGCCCTATCGCGTGGCTGCGGATGCTTATCTCAAGGATATTGCGCCTCTTTATGGCAGCGTCGAGAGCTTGCAGACTCCTCTTACACGCTACCGCATTCATGGGTCCAATACGAGCTACGACCACCACGACCCTCAAGGTCTTGTGCACAGATTCAGCAGAGACACTATGGTCTTCGAGGAGTGTTGCCGCGCCATAGAAAAACATGGAATGTTGCTCGGTCACCACGTCACTGCGGAGGCTCTCATTTACAGGCGATGGCAGCATCTTGCACGCAGGTTGATCTTGTGGCGGATGAATCCGGCAGATCACTTCCACCCCGGCGTGATGAATTTAATCACGTCTGTGGCAAAAAGCGGAAGCTTGTGGAAAGCTCCTGCGATTTACGCATTCCTGCTGGCAGTGCGTTTTGTGCCCCGGGCGAAGGCCGCTCAGCTGGTCTTCAGGCTTTTCCGCAAAGACACCATCGGGGTTGATGGAGTTCAACAGAAACCGTCCACCTTGAAAAAGGAGGTCATTCATGCCTGAAGTCTCCATCATTATTCCGGCCTTCAACCGCGCGGGGTCACTGAAAAAATCCATTCCCTCCGTGCTGGCCCAATCATTTCGAGATTGGGAACTCATAGTGGTCGACGACTGCTCGAGAGATGACACCGCAGCTGTTGTGGCATCGTTTCAGGATTCCCGGATTCGACTTATCACACAATCTCAAAATGGAGGTGCGGCCCGAGCGCGCAACACCGGTGTCGAAGCTGCCCTCGGCACATGGATTGCCTTTCTTGACTCCGACGACGCATGGATGCCGGACAAGCTGGCCCAACAACTTCCGGCGCTCGAAAGCTGCCCTTCCCCCGAAAACACATTCTCAGCGCATGCCCATCTCATTGATGATGGCGGGCCGATGCGCCCATGGCCCCGAAGAGGCCCGAAACCTGATGAGCCGATATCGGAATATCTCTTCGCCGCGAACGAAAACCTGCAAACCAGCACGTGGCTGATGCACCAGTCTCTGGTTAGGCGATTCCCCTTTGATGCGTGCCAGCGCAGGCATGAAGACTGGGGTGTCATGTTGCGAATGGGTTCGGAGGGCGTTCATTTTCACTGGCTCGCCACACCACTGGCCACTTTTGAGTGTCACAGCTCACCCAACCGGCTTAGCGATGTGGTGGATGCGCAATATAGTGCGGATTTTTTACAGAACCATTCCCAATGGTTCACTGCCCGTGGTCGTGCATCGTTTGAGACCCGCGTCATTGCCAGGCAGCTTTGGCACGGCGGGGAACGAGGCAAAGCTGCCTCGTTGATATTTCGCACAAGATCGATCCGCGCACTTGGCTCGCGCGAATTCTTAAAATTTCTGGTTTGGCTCTGCTTGCCCTCAGTTCATACTTCACTGGTAGCTCATAAGGAACCGCCGGCCACTGCTTTGGTATAATTAATTTTCTGTTGCAGATATGCCAACCAACCCGACATCCACGCATTCTAAGCCGGAACTTTGGATCCTTGTTACCGGTCTTGCGATCTTTCTGACTTACCTGCCCGACGGGCTCATTCATTTAAAGCTCGGGCCTGCTGCGTATGGCCGCGATATTCTCATGGGCCTCCATCTTGGAGTTGCGGCGTACTTTCTTGAGCGGCAGAGATTATTGCTGCCATTTCTCAAGCTGGCTTGGCCGATCCTTGTTGGTGCGCTTTGTTTTCTGCCGCTCTTTCTTGCCAAGACGCAATTCCGCGATTTCGTGGTCCATGTAAAATGGATACTGCTTTGGACCGACTGGATGATCCTCGGATACCTGCTGTTTCGTGTTCGCACACTTCGCAAATCTCTGCTCGCGCTTGCTATCACCGGGTGCCTGTTCATCCTCATCGATTCAGGAGCGGGCTACTATGAAGTGACTAGCGGACAATTTCTTCTGCCCATCGAGAGTTCGGAGGAAACGGCATCGGGAGAGCAACTTGGCAGGTCCCAAACGCTGGGGTTTAATATTCGAGCTCAAGGTTTTCAACGCAGCGTATTCGCATTTTCAAACATGATGGGCCTCGGTCTGCTGCTGAGCCTGGCTTACGCCGTTTACATCGGGCGTTCCAAGTGGATGATTTTTCCTGCGTGCATAGCCGGCTGGTTTTTTTATGTCGCCTTCGTCAGCGGGGGACGTTCTTCACTTCTCGGCATGCTGCCGGTGATATCTTGCTTTTTCTGGTGCTGGAGAAGTCCGAAACACTTCATTCAACATTTTCCTAAAGCGGCCCTGGTCATGGTTATCAGTGGCATGGCGATGTGCATCATCGGGCTTGGCAATAGCATCTCCACTGTCATAGCACCTTTTGCGCATCAATCCCGCACCTTTTCCATGGCGAGCGTCTACGAGCGGGATGAAATCTGGGCCGAACGCCTGCAAACCCTCATGGATCATCCTGTTGCATTGATCACTGGCATGCCTTCGATCGCGATTTTCCACCGCAACGTGAACGCCATTGATTTTGCCGATAATACGCTTCTTTATCTGCTCTACCACTTCGGCTTGCCAATTACCTTGCTTATTCTGTCGGTCATTTACCGCACGACCGTGGACCATTTCCGAATGCATCATGCAAAGGCGTACATTCTTTTCGCGTTCAGTCTGGCGTTCATTTGGGGCGAAGGAATAGCAAGGGACACTCTTTGGTACTTTGGTTGCATGCCGCTGTTTTTCAGCTTGGGCTATCTCATCGCAGCACGTGCCGCGCATCCTGCAAAAGCCCGTGACCCCTCTCGTCTAGGCAGCGCCGAGCGCGCTGGACTCGCCGCGACTGCTGCAATGATCCTCTTGCTCGTGCCCGCGCCAGCATATGCCGCTCCGGCAGATGTGGGTGTTTCGCTCTCAGCCCCCGGCAATGTCTTTATCGAGGGAGAGTCCGTTGAGTTGCCTGCCGCCGCTCTTGGAAATTGGACCCTGCGTGATGCTGAGGGTGAAACTTTGAGTGAAGGCTCGCAAACATCCGGCACACTCACGCTGGATGATCTCAAGCCGGGTTTTTATCGGTTCTCCGCAGAGGATTTTAACACAGCTATAACGATCGTTGCTAAACCTCCCGAGCGATTGCAAACTCGCTTTTGCCTGGATGTCGCAGGCAGCGAACTCGTTCCGCAAATGGCAGGTGTCAATCCATTTCAACCGGATAACGGGACTGAGACTCTCGCAGAACTTACCCGGAGGGCGGGGGTAGGTATGGTGCGGGATCGAATGTATTGGCCAATCGTGAATCCTGCGCGTAGTGAATTTAACTGGCATGGCTATCCACGCAGTGTGGGGGATTTTTCTTCTCGCGAAATTCAAGTTATGATGGTATTCCAAGCGGCACCAAAGTGGGCGCTCATGGGCCGCACCACCCAGCCAGGTGATCTGCTAGCCACTTATCATTTCGCTAAAAATGCAGCAGCTGAGTTTTCGGGCAAAGTTACAGCTTGGGAATTCTGGAACGAACCGGATGAGCATTTCTGCTTCGACCCGGCATGGGATTATGCTGCTGGAATGAAAGCAGCGGGCGCAGGGTTCCGTGCCGGGGATCCCGAAGCAACTGTTCTAATCGGTTCAAACGCACAGCACCCCATTCCTAGATTCATCCAGCTCAGCGTTGCGAATGGCTCAGCACCCTACTTCGATGTTTTCAATTTTCATACTTACTCACCCGCTGGTGCCCTCATCCAGATGAGCTCCCAAAAACATGCGTTTCTGGCGACCCAACATGTGCCCGATATGCCGCTTTGGCTCACAGAAATCGGATGGAGAGGACAGGAAAACGGACGTGTCCATAATTTCCTCACCGAACCCCGTCGCGATGAACATGACGAGGAGCAGGAACTCCAGCAGGCAGCGTTTCTCGTGCAAAGTATGGTCACTGCGGCGTCCCGGGATATAGAACGGACTTTCTATTTCATTCTAACCCCGTTTAATGAAGATCAAGGGCGCCGACCGTGGGGATTACTCCGGTGGGACTGGACGGCCAAACCGGCCTACGCAGCACTTGCGACGCTGAATGCCATGACTCACGACAAGGAGTACAAAGGCTTTGTTACCTACAGCACCGGAGTTGCCGCACATGTGTTTGAGGCTGCCGATGGGCAGCAATCCATGGTTGCTTGGGCCGAGTCACCCACTAATATCCCTGTCGATGGTCTCACACCGGCTACGCGGATTCACACTGCCTTCGGTAATGCACGAGATCCGGTTGAGAAAACAGAATCTTACGTCACGGTCGCCCTGGACCGGCTTCCAGTCTGGATCTCGGGCCTCAGCAATGTGATGATCTCACCGCGCCCGCCCGGAGCTGCCGATGCTCCCGGTCCTGCGAAAACCTCCGAAGCGTCCATGGATGTTGTGTTTTCCATTCTCATACAAAAGCCGTTTGAAGTTAGAAACCGTGTGGCTGCCAGTCTGGATGCTCCGGGCACAGGATCTGCATCTCTGGCTATCTGGAATTTGTCGGATACGCAACAAACAGTTCACCTCCAGGATCTTTCGTCAGGTATTGAATTGAGTGACATGCCGCCGTCTGTGGACGTGCCCCCTGCTTCCTCTGTGGATGTTCCGATCAGAGTTACTCTGCCATCCAGTCCAGCAACTTTGCGTGAATTAAAAATCGCGGGTTTCTCCGCCGGGAAGTTCGTTACACCCATAGTTGTCCCCATGCGTCTTCCAGAGGATGGATTGGGTACAGGAACCGGATTTGCGATCCCTGTGGAAAATCCACTACGCTGGCGCGAATCAGCATCCGTATTTATGAAAGTTAATCAACCGGATCCAGGCGAAGGTGTAGAATTTGTTGCGTGGTTTGATGAGGGCAAAGAAAAGTGGATTTATCCAGTTTTTGGCCTTTTGGGTGAGGACGAAAGCTTTGAGGGATCCTCCGCAATTCAGTTCGAAATCAAAGTAGTGGAGGGTGAAGCTCATAAAGCCTTTTTTATGGCCGGGCGTAGAAATGGCCCGGAACATCAATTTGAATATCGTCCTCGCAGCGAATGGACCAAGGTCACGTTCATCTGGGCTCAGGATGCACCGGAAGGATTCAATCCTGCATCTTGTGAAAACTTTAAAATCGGTATGAATCCTATCACTCCCAGCATCCGCTACCGCGTGCGCAACATGCAGTTGTTTTATGCAAATCAGTAGGCAGCGTCGATCACCGAGTAGGATTTCTCTGCTTTTAGCAGCAAGCATTTCAGCAATGACAGCTGCCGCTGAGCCTATCAAATTGACCGCCCCTCACGCTCAGGAAAGGGTAGCTATAGTTCCCGTAGAATTGAACGAACTTGATTGGGAGACAGCGGGTGCTCTCACTTTTGTCGTGTCTAATCGCGGTGAACATCCATTTTCGTTAATCGTTGATTTGCATGTCGCGCAGCTGCACTCCCGCATGCTGGTCAAGCCCGGCGAATTAATCCGCTATCAAATCCAACTTCCAGCAGAACTTAAGGCACTAAGTGGTTTGCGACGCGGGCCTAGGCGCAGTAATACTTCCACTCCTTCCGTTAGCGTTCATCCTCATAAAGTGGATCGAGTGCATCAAGCCTCTATTGTAGTTAAATTGCAAAAAGAGATCGGTTTGCGCACTCTCGAAATTCGAGATGTTCAACTGGAACCCCCGCTATCGCTGGCTGGCATCATCGATCAGTTCGGCCAGTATTCAGGTGGCGACTGGCCAGGGAAGGCGCACTCCATGGAGGATCTCCGTGTTCCGCAGGAGATTGATGCTCCGCTTTCGAGTGGTGGGCGTGATCGGTTTGGGGGTCATGTCTTGCCCAAGCCACTCGAGGCAACTGGCAGATTCCGTACTGCTAAAGTCGACGGACGCCACTGGCTGGTTACTCCGGATGGAAATCTATTTTTCAGTCTGGGTGTGAATGCCATCGGTCGCAGCACTGCAAGCGGCGTGGAGGGGCGTGAGGACTGGTTCCAATGGCTGCCCGAAGACCGGGCTGACGCACGCAAGGGTGTCAATTTTCACCTGCTGAATCTGGAAAGAAAATATGGCAAGGATTTCATGACGACATGGCTGAAGATCACTCCCGAACGATTGCTCTCATGGGGATTTAACACTATCGGGAACTGGTCCGATGAAGAGTTGTGGAAGTCCGGGAAGATGGCCTATACCGTGCGTTTGCTTCCGACTGCTGATTTTCAGCGCTACCGTGCAGGTTTTGCGCCTAAACATGGCGTCCCGGATCCCTTCGATCCGGCCTTCCTCCAAGCACTGGAGAGTGAGGTGCTTGCTGCGGTGGCCAAGGTCAATGAAGATCCATTTTGTCTTGGCTACTTCGTTCACAATGAATTGGACTGGGGGCTTTGGAATGATGAAAAAGGCCGCACAGCTCTGGCCCGCGACGTGCTCCGGGCTCCGGGCACAGCTGCCCGCAAGGCATTCCGCCAAGCCATGGAAAAAGACCACCGGTCCATCGACCAACTCAGCCAGGTTTGGAGTTTTACCATCGGGTCCTGGGATGAATTGGAAAACCGCGTTTTTGATTTCCCCGAGGAACTGAGCCCTGGCGTCGAATCGGCCCTCAAGAAGCTGACCCGCATAATTGCTTCGGAATATTTTCGAGTCGTTGCGGAAGCAGTGGAGCAGCACGACCCCGGCCGATTATTCTTGGGAACCCGTTTCGGCGAGCGCTGGTGCACTCCCGAGGTGCTGGAGGAAGCGGCAAGACATTCGGATCTGCTCTGCTTCAATGATTACCGTGCGGTTATCGATCTGGAGAACAGCCTATGGCAGTTTGTCCGCGAATTAGACATGCCCGCAATGATTACGGAATATCACTTCGGCGCGACGGATCGAGGTATGTTTAATGGAGGCATGCAGTGGGCGGAGAATCAGGATGACCGTGCTGCGTCCTACCAGCGGCATCTGCAGAGTGCGGCAGCCACTTCATTTATCGTCGGATGCCATTGGTTCGAATATGTGGATCAACCACTCACGGGGCGTGGAGGAGACGGTGAAAATTTCGGGATAGGACTGATCTCTGTGGTCGACAAACCTTACCCTGAGCTGACACGAGCCATGCGCATCAGCAATGCAGAAATTTATGATCTCGTATTGAATACCGCATCACACCCTTCTGCCGCAGAATGAAGGTTCTCCATATCATTGCAGAAATTTCGAGAAAGCGTGGCGGCCCCACCACTGCACTCAGTGGCATGCTGGATATCACAGCATCCCATGGCGTGGTCAGCTCAGTGCTCTGTATCAGTGCAGGAGCCGAGGAAATTGCTCTGCCGGAGGGCACAGAGATCCACCGCTTTCCTCCGTCATTCCCAGCGCGATTCCTGCGATGCAAGGGAGCGATTCAATGGCTTAAAAAACATCACAGTGAATTTGACCTCATTCTGATCCATGAAATCTGGCCGCTGCTAATCCTCGAAGCGGGAGCCTTTCTGGCGGGCACTTCAACCCCATACATTGTCGTGGCCCATAATTCACTGGATCCCTATGATGTCCAAAAAAAGCGGGCGCTGAAAATCGTTCTCGGGCACACAATGGTGCGCAAAATGCTTGGGACGTGCAGGGATGTGTGGGGAATGACATCCAGAGAATGCGAACGACTCATTTTGTATGGCACTTCTCCTGATGTGGAGGTGATCCCCTGCGCCGTGCCGATGACTGTGAGTAACGGAGACGGAGCTGCGTTCCGTAAGGAACTCGGGATCACTGCCGATGAACGCATACTGCTTTTCCTCAGCAGACTTGATCCGAAAAAAGGGGTCGATGTTTTGTTGGGGGCCTTCGCCGATCTACGGGAATCGCATCCCGGTTTACGCTTGGTCATTGCCGGTGGCGGGGATGGCTCGCGTGCCGGTGAATTACAGCAACTCGCCAATGATCTCGCCCTCGGAGACAAGGCGATCTTTGCTGGCTTCGTGGCCGGACAGCGAAAAGCGGATGCATTCGCTTCGGCTAGTCTTTTTGTTCTGCCTTCCCGGTATGAAAGCTTCGGCATTGCCGTCGTGGAGGCAATGCATGCCGGCGTGCCGGTGCTCGTTTCCGATCAGGTTTTTCTTTCCGATGAAATTGCAGCAGCGGGAGCTGGAGCAATTTGCAAGCCGCAGATCGAATCCGTAACCGCGCAGATTGCCGAACTCCTCAATAACCCTGCACTTTGTGCGGAGCGGGCAGCCCGTGGGAAAATACTTGCGCAGCAATTTTTGCCCTCAAACCTGGCCGCACAACTCATGGGTGCCATGCAAAAACATGTCTCCACTGCGTCTCTTGAAAATCCATCTTATCACTAATCTCTTCCGGCCTGATGAGCTTGCGGGCGCATCACTCTACACGGATATGGCTCTTTTTTTCAAAGAGCAGGGACATGACATCCGCGTGACCACCACATTTTCCTATTACCCGGCATGGAAACTTACTGATGAGGATCAAGGAGTGAGTCTGCGGGATGAAGAATTTCAAGGTATCCCGGTGCGTCGTGTCTCCATGCACATTCCAGAGAAGGCCAGTGGTGCCGGGCGTATGCTATCCGATGCCAGCTTCTTTCTGAGCTTGTGGAGGCGGGGATGTTTTCAGGATTGGTTCCCTGATGTGGTGATCACCGCTTCACCAATGTTTTCGCAGTGCCTCGTCCAGCGTTTCATTTATCGCGGGAAAAAAATTCCGCGGCTCATTGTGGTTCAGGATTTTGTCGTGGATGCCGCATTGGAGCTTGGCATAGTGAAGCTGCCGGGGTTCGGGCCGTTTTTCCGGATGCTGGAGCGCTGGGCATTTTCATCGGCGCAAACACTGCTGACTATCAGCCCCGGGATGCTCACAAAGCTGGAGAGCAAAGTGAAAAATCGCCGGCTTCGGTGCGTGCCGAATTGGATCCACCAAAGTTTGCAGGATGAAATCGACCGGCAGGATCGTCCGCCCCGGCTGAATACCTCACTTCTTTACGCAGGTAATCTGGGCAAAAAACAAGGGCTACCGGATTTTTTGAATGACTTCGCCGCCGTCGGGAGCGACTGGAAGATGCGGATCCACGGTGGCGGCGCGGAAGCCGGGGCGCTCCGCGAGGCTGCAATGAAATTGGCAAATGTCCATGTGGGAGGCGTGCTGGACGAGCGTGCCTACATCACTGAGCTTCTTACCACCACCGCCTGCCTCATCACCCAACGCGCGGGTGTGGGTGATAATTTTCTGCCAAGCAAATTGCTGCCTGCACTGGCAACCGGGACTCCAGTCCTCGCGGTCTGCGAAGCCACTTCTCCGTTGGGGCGTGAGGTGGTAGAAGGAGCATTTGGAATTGTGGTTCCGCCTAGAGATCAGAATGCCCTCCGAGCAGGGCTTGCACTCTGGGCGGATAAGCCGCAGCTGTTGGCAGCCCTTTCAAAAGCCGCACGCGAACGTTCCTCGCTGTACAAGCGTGACCGGATTCTTAATATTTATCTTGATGAACTTCAATACCTTGCGGTTCAGTAACTTAGCCGGAGAGAAGAGTTCCTATTCGCGAAGGGGGCATAAGAGTGCAAATTACCTCCACTGCGGAGCTTTCAAAAACTTAGACGATCAACGACCACCACCGTCTGCGGGATCCGTTGTCGATTGGTCATTTTTCGTTTATCGCAGCCGAAATTTTTTACTGGTAATTCAGAACCGCGCAAGAGAAAATCGACCTAATGGAAAATAGCATAAAGTATATTTTTTGTATCAGTACCGGTCGATCTGGCTCAGATTACCTTGCCAAGCTATTTCGCCATGCATCCGCATGTTGCTCTCTTCATGAACCCGAGCCTATAGGTAATGGGCAACCAATGCGTCAATATTTACAGGGAAAAGTTGAAACCATGCACGCTTTAGCCAGACGAAAAGTTTTAGCGATCAATGAAGCAAAAGGTGAAAATCAGATTTATGTTGAAACAAATCACTGTTTCATTAAAGGCTATGGATGGTATATGCCTAGTTTACTTCCGGAAAATCGAATTGGAGTAATTATACTTAACAGAGACAAAGCAAAAATTGCTCATAGTTACATGAGAATCGGATTTTCTCCGCTCACCCAAGCCGGCCGTGACTGGGTTATGACTCCTTCTATGCGAAATCCGCTTGTTCCACCGCCGATGAGACTTTTCTCTCCAATAATTACTTATAAATTAGCATTAGTGATAAAATTTGTTTTTAGATGTCTTCGGGTTTTATCTCGAGCATTTATTCGGCGCGAATTTAAATATCCATTCTGGTTCTTAAAATACGAGTTAGATTGTTTTGAGTGGTATGTTGAGGAAACGCAAGCGCAAACACAAAAGTTCAAGCTTCAATTTCCGAAAATAAGGTATTACGAAATCGAAATTTCTGCCTTGAACTCTATGGAATCCGTTCGCAACATGTTTAGTTTCTTTAATTGCACGGAAAAGAGTTCACTTCTGGACGTTGTTGGTAAATCAACTAATTTAAAACACTCAGATCCATTGCCGGCTAAATCGTGAGTACTCTATATAATCGAATTACCAGTCCCTTTCACTTTTTACCAGTATAAGGATTTCCATAATCAAATCGTGAAAATACATCTTGTAAACTGCGGTGCTGTTGCAACTGATTCATACGAGCGTCAAACTGAAATTTTGGAAGTACTTTGGCAACAAAGCTCCAAGCTTCATGAGTTAGTGGACTCTCCCGAAGACGCGGATATCATTATCGTAGGAAATATCAAGAATGACAGCGGAGCCAAATCGCTGCGGACTAACCCGGTGGTAAATAAATATATTGAGAAATGTTTTGCTGTTTCGGACGAGGATTTTCTCTTACCTTTACTTCGTGGTGTCTATGTCAGTGCTCACAGAAGGTTGCCTTTTCAAGAGCGCTTTAGATCCGGTTGT
>JBGTCP010000133.1:0-3084 GCA_041748815.1 Chthoniobacterales bacterium | reverse complement strand
GCACCGATGCGACGGCTGATTATCTGAAATCCAGCCACCCGGGAATTATGCTCCTGGAGAACACACCTGGCCAAGGCTCAGTCGCCAGCCGGGACATGCTGCTGCGCATAGCCACCCAGCCCGTCGTCCTCAGCCTCGACGACGACAGCCATCCAGTGGAAACCGATTTTCTGACAAAACTCGACCAGCTTTTTGCCACAAATCCGCAAGTCGGGATCATCACCTTCCCGCAACGCAGCGATGAGTTCCCCGATTCATTAACCACGTCCAACTTCGGCCCGGACACGCTCGTGGCCTCCTATGCCAACTCCGGCGCAGCAGTGCGCCGGGATGTTTACCTCAGCCTGCCCGGATACCCCCACTTCTTTTTCCATGCCTACGAAGAACCCGATCTCGCCCTGCAAATGCTGGAAGCCGGATACGACACATTGCTGCACACCGGATTGACGATCCGCCACTACTGGACACCAGCCGAGCGAAATGAAATGCGCATCCATCACCGCCACGCCCGCAACGAATGCTGGAGCATCCTCCTCCGCTGTCCCATGCCATGGATGCTCGTGCTACCTTTCTACCGGGTGATCCGGCAGAAGATGTACGCAATCAAGCGCGGAATGGATTGGCTGATCAACGAACCTCGCTGGTGGTGGGATTGCCTCAAGGGAATCCCCACCGCCCTCAAATACCGTAAACCTGTGAGCTGGAAAACCTACCGCAAATGGCTTCAAAGGATGAGCCGGCCTGAACCAAAGTGATTCAACTCGTCTGCTTTTCGACGAACAAGAACCTGTTGACTGGGTATCGCTCTTGCGGAATAAGACACCTAGCTGCAGACGAAATTCGGCCTCGTGCCGTGAGTGCCTTCGGGCTCCTATATCTGTGGTTTTTTTATTTTGCGCTCAATCCCGAGTCAGCCCATAGCAACCGAAACCAGATGCTCAAGGGACATATTTTCGGCGATCACATCATGCGGAATCAACGCGTAGCTCCAAGGCTTACTGCCATGCTGTGCATTGTAGTCGGATGCGTGAGCGCACCATTTTTGCGCGACGGCCTTTTTCGCAATCACGTCAGCATCATTCAGAGCTGAGCGCTTCTTCGGCTCCAGCATGTAAATTGCATCCTTTGTTTCGGCGACAAAGTCCGGCAGATACTCCAGATGGTCAGACCCAAGCTTGTAGTAAATCTGGAATTGGCCTTTGGCTGGCTTGAACCATTTATCGGCTTCGCGATCCAGGATTACGGCAAGGATTCGTTCGGCTTCGGAGTCGAACTTTTGGACCGGATAGAGACACCGTTTGAAGCCCCCAAAGAGGAACTTTGTCATGTTGCTCTTATCCTTTGGTGAAACCCTGAAGTCCATTGGTTCTTCGCTCGCGGAAGCGGTGTAGGCGCTGGATTTGAGTTCGGTGAATCCCTTGTTGACTTTCACCTCATACTCAACTTTTTCATCCTCCCAATAGTGTTCCTGCATCTGAGCATGCACGAAGGCGGCGATTTCCCTCTGATGCCTCCATAGGACTTTTCCGGCATCTTCCTCGCTGAGATAGCCTTTCAAATGATTCACGGTCTGGCTTGCGAGTTCATAGAGGAGGTCGGCATGCTTTTCGTAGTCGATATCGTCAAAATCCACCAACCCGCTGACGACATAGTTTTCCAAACACTGCTCTCTGATCCCGCCTTTGCCGAGCCCGATTACCTCGGTCGCTCCTGTGCGGAGGAACTGCACCCAAAGTTCTTCGGAAATGGGCTGAAAGTTCAGACCCGAGAGATTCAAATTAAATGCCTTGAATCCGGACTCCACGTTCCCTTTTGGCACGATAAGAATGCGCGGGATATCGATGGTCTGCTCTACCACCAATTCAGTCGTCTTCTTCACGATTGCTGCAATATCGGGCCTCTCTGTTACCCCTTCCATTTCCAGCTGCACCGGAGCTAGGGACGCCGTGACTTCGTTCACGACGGCGGATTGAATCTCAGATGCCGAGAGGTAGCTTGAGTTCGGCACAAGTCCGGGCTGACTCTCCAGTTTCTTGATAACGGTATAGGCTGCCTGTGCGATTTTCTCCTCGGCAGGCGAGGTGAAGGCGGTTTTGTAATTTGTACGGGCTATCTGAGTGGACGATGTCTTTTGCGATGGCACAGCTCCGAGTTGGGTCGCCAGTGTGCTTTGGGAAATGACCGTCTTCGTTTTCTTTTCCAGTTCGTCCGGGTCGAGCACCACCGTTTGCATCCGGATGGCGGAGTCAGGGCGGTTAGCTTCATCCACGATCTCTTGGAATTTGTCGTGAGCCACGATACTCAGGCGATCCACTGCCGCCACGCCGACACGCTTTCCGTAGGGAAGGCGCAATCCGCGTCCGATCGATTGCTCAATGAGGATGCGGGCGTTTGCCGCACGGAGCGGGACAATCGTATACAAGTTTGTCACGTCCCAGCCTTCCTTGAGCATGTTCACATGAATGACGATCTCGGTCGGATTGTCAGCGTGCTCCACCGTGAGCAGCCGGCTAATCATTTCCTCTTCATCCGCCCCTGTTTTGCTGGAGTCCACTTGGATTACCTTGCCTTGATACCGGCCATCCAGAAATGCGTCTGACTCAATGAGGGTTTTCAATTGCGCGGCATGGGTGGTGTCGCGGGCGATCACGAGCACGAAAGGCTTTACGATTTCGCGGTTGGTTTCCCGCGCATAGGTTTCAAGTTGAACCTTGGTTTGTTCGTGGAGGCGCACACCATCGCGAAGCTTCAGATCCTCGATGGCATCTTTGCTCATGCCGGCTGGATTGAAATTTTTGCGCGTCACAACGGCAGGTTCTTTGACAAAGCCATCGGCAATTGCACGGCCAAGCGCGTAATCGTAGATCACGTTGTTGAATGGCACTGCTCCCTTCGCGGTTTCGATGAAGGGAGTTGCAGTGAGTTCCAGTCCAAGGATTGGCTTCAACTCATTGATGGCCCTCAAACCGGCTTTGGCACGGTAACGGTGCGATTCGTCCATCAGGAGAACGAGGTCTGGCAAGGACGCGAGGTAGTCGAAGTAACTTTCCCCGATGTATTCCGAGAGGCGCTTGATCTTCGGGG
>JBGTCP010000132.1:0-2328 GCA_041748815.1 Chthoniobacterales bacterium | reverse complement strand
CAGTTCGTGAGCGAGGCATTGTTCGTAAGTCGATTCCAAGAGTCCGGGACCATCAGCAATCAGTCTCACGCGCTCAATCAGTCGGTCTCGAAGCTCCGGATGAGTTCGCTCAGGAAGCCACCAATGTTGCGCAGAGAGTCTTTCGACTTGGAGGGGGGCAGTTGGTCGAGACCGCCACAGCCTTGCTCGATCATCTTCAGGCCCACAGCAATCGATTGAGTGATGCCGCCCTCGCGCTCGATAATCGCTACGATCTGCTGCGAGTCCTCCTCGGAGCCATCCACGATGAGCGAATGCAGCTCTTCCCGCAAATCTGCACTGGCGTTCTTAAGAACGCTCAGCACTGGTAATGTGAGTTTGCCTTTCCGCAGGTCGGAGCCCAGCGTTTTGCCGGCCGATTCCTCATCGCCCGCAATGTCCAGGAGATCGTCGTAGATCTGATAAGCGGTGCCGATCTTGAGCCCATATTGTTTCATGGCGGCAATGACTTCCGGCTCCGCGTCGCTGAGGAATGCGCCCAGTTCAGAAGCAGCGCCGAAGAGTGCAGCAGTCTTCATTTCAATGATCCTGTAGTAATCCGCGAGGCCGAGTTTGAGATCAAAGCGCCGCTGTGTCTGAATAATTTCGCCCGAGCAAACATCGCTGGCAGCCTGTGCAATCTTGCGGCTCACTTCGCTGTTGTGAAATCCGGTGGAGAGTTTAAGCGCGTGGGCAAACAACACATCGCCCAGAAGGACACTGGTGGAGTTACCCCATTTGGCATTGGCCGTAGGCTGGTTGCGTCGAAGTTCCGCCCCGTCGATAATGTCGTCGTGCACCAGCGTCGCGATGTGAATGAGCTCTAGAATAATCGCCAGATCCACATGTCCCGCGCCGATCTCGCCAGTTGCACCACCAGCAAGTAATGCCATTGCGGGCCGGATCCGCTTGCCCCGGCTTTCACAAGCGTAAGCGACATAGCCTTCCACCGCAGGGTCAAAGGAACGCGCTTGCGCTAAGATGCGCTCCTCCACGGTGTAGAGATGGGGATTGATGATTTCAAAGGACTCAGCAATCTGTTTTTTAAATTTTGCTTTGAGGGTCTGGTTTTTCACGATTTTGTTTCCGATGTTCTAATATTAGCAAAATTCATAATGGTTGCCAGTGATTTATTTGCGGAGACGCATCAAACCGGCTTTTTTTGCAATTTTCTGCGGGCGTTGACGGTGGTCAGGTTGATCTTTATGGTCCCCGAACGCAAATGCGATATCTGACTCACATTTTAATTACGTTGATCTTCTGTGGATGGTTGCTGGCAGGATGTGAAAGGCGTTCAGGCGGGAAGGAGGTCATCCGCGAAATCTTGAGTGGCTCGGAAATTTCGACCGAAGGAGTGCTGGAGCCGGGTTCGGAGGAGCTGCTGAGAGCGATTGGCAGCCTGCTGCGCACCGACGACGCTGGAGCACCGTTGGAAATTGTCAATCTGCTCCACCAACTCCCCGATGGCCGGAATGGGGCGATGATGCTGGTGGAAGCCATGAAATCGCGGGATCTGGATTTGCGGCGCAATGCCGTGGCGGTGCTGGGGCTGCTGCGGGCCGACTGGTCCATCCCCCTGCTCCGGCGGGCGGCTGATGATTCCTCTCCCTCTGTGCGCCGGGGTGCTCTCCATGGACTAAGCATTATTGACCCCGATGGAGCACGCTTTTTATTTCTGCTTGGACTTAAAGATGGCGCATGGGAGGTGCGGGCGGAAGCGGCAGCTGCGCTCGGACAGCTGAAAGATCCCTCCACTTTGAAATATCTCATGCGCGGATTGGATGAAAAAGACAACTTTGCGCTGTATCATATAGTGATGGCGATCTGTGATATCGCTGGAGAGGACGAGGTCGATGATTTTCAAGCCCTGCTCTCTAATCCTAAGTCGCCACTGCACGCCGGGGTGGCCATCATCATGCTGGCCAGAAATGAAGCTCTCGAGAATCCCGACTTGCTCAAGCAGGTTTTGCTTGAAAGTGCCGGTGACTGGCGGCTGCTGGGCGTTGAGCCTTATGCCGAACTGGAGCCCTTGGCCGCGCTGCAATTGGCAGAGCAAACCGCGCTGACAAATCCCTCGCTCTCCTCCGCCTTGCGCTCCGCAGTGCAGAATTCCACCCGCTGAAACCCCGCGCTTTCAGTTATTCCGAAAGTCCGCTTTTCGTGATCCGCGTTCGTACTGCCACGTGTTCAGTTTCGGGCAGAATAAACTTGCGCACTTCCACGGTCGCTTCGCGGGCCGGGAAGTTGGCTAGTATCAATTGCGCCAGGTCCAGTGCAAGCGTTTCGATGAGTTCGCGTTCGCGCGAAGCT
>JBGTCP010000131.1:0-2577 GCA_041748815.1 Chthoniobacterales bacterium | reverse complement strand
CGGGATTTTACGATCGTGAGGGAGCGGTTGCGTTCGCCGGCATTCACGAGATAGCTGAGGTGGATCCACGTGTCCGCAATCGTTGAAATCTGCAGCGGAGAACTCTCCAGCTGCGGCCGGTCGCCGTGGAGCAGGCTGGAGTTGATGAGTGTGATGCTCTCGGATTTCGCCCAGTCCGTGAGGCGTTCGACGACGCTGTGCACTGTGACTTCGTCGCCTAGCTTGGAAAGCGCGGAAATAGGATCAATGACCAGACACCGCGCGCGCTGCGCTTTGGCATGTGCTTTGATTGCCATAAAATGCACTTCCGAGCTGGCGTTGCCTTTCCGGAGCGCCAGGACTTCCAGCATCCCGGATTTCACATACTTGCTGAGGTGAACTTGCACCGATGCCAAATTCCGCAGAATTTCATCGGGGAATGAGTCGAAGCTCACGAACAGCGAGCGTTCGCCGCGCTGGCAGGCAGCTTGTAAAAATGCACCACAGAGCGTGGACTTGGCGGTTCCGGGGGAGCCGGTGATAAGGATGCCTGCGCCCCGGAAGTAGCCGCCTCCCAGCATGGTGTCCAGCCGCTCCACGCCTGAAGAGATTCTCTCCGTGGATGCCAGACTGCCGGTTGAGGAGATGCGTTGTGTGCTGGCGACCTCGATGCCGGAACTCGTGATTACAAATGGCGTTTCATTTTCTCCGAAAGAGGATCCTCGGTATTTGATGACGCGGAGCGTGCGATGAGAGATGCCGTCCTCGACTTTGTGGCTGAGGTTCACCACGCAATCGACCATGAACTGTAGGTTGCCGGAGATTTCCTGCAGATGGCCCCGGATGGGATGGTCATCATGCTTTGCGGTGATGATCGCAGTGAGTCCCCGGTCAAGCAGCCATCCATGAAGGCGGTAAAGCTCACGTTTCTCGTCGACCGGATCGTTCAAGAGGCTGAGCACGACATCAATCGCGTCGAAGACGATGCGCTTCGCACCCATGTCCTCAACTTTCGCATCCAGCGCCGCAAGCATCCCGCCCAGATCAAATGCCCCCGAAAGCACAATGTCGGTTGTAGGCTGCGCATCCAGAAAAAATAAGTTTTTGCGCACCAGCTGTGGGATGTCCCATCCAAAGTGTTCGGCATTCATGGCGATGCGCTTGGAGCTTTCCTCGAAGGCCACAAAGATGCCGGGTTCCTTTTCATCTCTTGCGCCTGTGATGAGTGTTTGCAGGGCGAGCACGGTCTTGCCGCAACCTGCACCGCCGGCCAGTAAGGTGGTGCGACCAGTCGGTAATCCGCCTCCGGTGATGTCATCCAAGCCTTGGATTCCGAGCCGGGACTTTTGCAGTTGGGTGGAGGGGGAAGTCCGCATACCCACTGTATAATCCTTTGGTTTTCAAAAGGATAGCACGAATGTGAATGCAGAATCTCACAGGGAGCATCTCCGAAATTTCCATCCTAAGGGAGAGCGGGTTTTCTTACCCGCTTTGAGACGGCATCATGAAACGCCGGAGGCGGACAGGAATGTCCGCACTCCTTTAAAAAGCCAGTTCAGCCCTGCGGGCGACGCTGGGCGCGCCAGTCTGCGCGGTATTTGAGGATCCAGTCCATCATGGCACGTTCAAAGCCTATGTCGCTGCCGGATTTCTCGGATTCGATCCATTTGTGACGCAGGATTTCTTCGCGCTCTGATAGGAACTCTTTATAGAGTGCCGACTTTGCTACGAAATCATTGGGTTCAGTGCTCATTGCTTTGGGTGAAGAAGTAGACGGCGGATAAGCTATGCTTATTCAACGGGGTCAGGGAGGAGTAAATCAGTTTACTCGTTAAGGGCGTTGCTGAGGGGCGGCATTGGAGGCTGGACTTCTTCGATTTCGGCGGGTCTATCCGGGCTGGCTTTGCGTCCTTCCTCGAGCACTTTTTCAGGGACGCTCTTGAGATTTTTGATGAACCCGGTCCACGAAAGTGCTTTGAGCATGTAATACGTGATGTCGAGTTCCCACCAATAGAAGCCTTGGCGGGTTGCCGACATGTAGCGATGGTGGTTATTGTGCCAGCCTTCGCCGAGCGTGATAATGGATAGGAGGAAACTGTTACGGGAATCGTCGCTGGTGTTGTAGCGGCGGTTGCCAAAAACGTGCGCCAGAGAGTTGATGCATGCAGTGCCGTGGAAAAGCAAAGTGGTGCTGATGAAAAATCCCCAAACCACGAGTTGCCATCCGCCCGTGCCAAGTGATGGAGCGTAGTTCCCCAGCAAAGTCCCAATGCCGAGCAAGCTGAAGGCAAGAAGTATGGGCACTAGTGTGTCGAAACGGTTGAGGAACACAAGCTCGGGGAATTTTGCGAGGTCTTTCACCTTCGAGTAATCGGTGGGAAAGTTTCTGCGACTGGTGATCCAGCCGATATGCGACCAGAGGAAGCCGTGTTGAACGGGCGAGTGCACGTCTTCCTCGGTGTCGGAATGTTGATGGTGATGGCGGTGGTGATACGCCCACCAGAGGGCGCCCCGCTGCACGGTCGTTGCAGCAAACAAGGCCAGCAAAAATTGTCCTAACCTCGAGGTGGAATAGGTCTTGTGCGAAAAATACCGGTG
>JBGTCP010000130.1:0-4759 GCA_041748815.1 Chthoniobacterales bacterium | reverse complement strand
GGACAAATCCTCATACACCAGCTCCGGCTGGTAGTCCCCCATACGGTCCAGCTTGTGCGCCACGGCATCATATTTGTGACGGTCCACGACCACCCGCATCAACTCCTCTCCGCCAACCGCCACACTGCCTGCCTCCAGCCGCTCACTGGCGCGTTTCGCAAATACAAAAGGATCGTAGGCTACCGGGATCGCCGCATTCGCTTCATCCAGCTCCGCGCTCTGCAGTCCTGCATTAAAGGGCGCAGCGAGCGCTTTTGCGACCGGGATCTCATGCACGGAATCCTCAGTGAGCGACACCCGCACGGTATCACCGATCCCGTCTCCCAACAACGAGCCGATTCCGATCGCGCTTTTAATCCGGCCATCCTCGCCATCTCCCGCCTCGGTCACACCAAGGTGAATCGGATAATGCCAATCCGCTCCGAGCTCATCCAATCGCGCAACGAGCAAGCGGTAGGCATTAATCATCACCTTCGGATTGCTCGATTTCATCGAAAAAACGAATGCATGGTAATCCTGCTCCCGCGCGAGACGCGCAAACTCCAGCGCGCTCTCCACCATGCCCAGCGGCGTGTCGCCATACCGGTTCATAATGCGGTCACTCAACGACCCGTGGTTGGTCCCGATGCGCATCGCAATCCCACGCGCTTTACATAACTCCACCAACGGCGCAAACCGCTCACGGATGCGGTCAATTTCCGCAAAATACTCGGTGTCGGTATATTCACGAACATTAAATTTCTTCGAGTCGGCATAATTCCCCGGATTGATCCGCACCTTCTCCACCCACTTGGCGGCCTCCATCGCGGCAGCCGGTTTGAAATGGATATCCGCAACCAGCGGGATATCACAGCCGCGGGCCAGCAGCCCTGCCTTGATGTGCTCCAGATTGGCTGCGTCTTTCACGGTCGGCGCCGTGATGCGCACAATCTCACATCCCACATCGGCCAATGCCAACGTGTCCCGGATGCACGCATCGGTGTCCATCGTGTCACACGTGAGCATGGATTGCACACGGATGGGATGATTGCCGCCGACTCCCACATTGCCGACCATCACTTCGCGCGTGGCGCGGCGTGCGTAGCGGTAAGGATTTGCGCAATAGCTCAAATTCATGGCTTCAGTATACTCGGGTGAATGAAAGAATCCAGCATTGCGAGCGGCGGCGCGGGGTCGGCCCTGCCTAAGGTTCCGGAGGAGGCGTTGGAGTGGCTTGCACCGGCGGAGGATCGTCACCCTGGAATATGGCAAAATCCTGCACATCAAAAAACGTGACGTAAAGCATGTAGCCGATTAGCAGCAAGGCGCATGCCGTTTGCACAAATTCCAGCACACGGATATTGATCGGCTTGCGCCGCACCGCTTCGATCAGCGCAATCGTGATATGCCCGCCGTCCAGCACTGGCAGCGGCAACATGTTCAGGATCGCCAGATTCACATTCAGCACGACACTGAACCAAAGCGCCAGACGCCAGCCATCCGGACTCTCAAACATGCGGTAATAAATCGTCATGATCCCCACCGGCCCGCTCAAATGCTCAGCCTTGATATCCGACTTCGGCGAAAAAAGAGCCCCCAGCGTATTCACAATCGTCGCCACGCTGGCAGAAACCTGCTCGACGGGATTCGGATGCGCGATGTCCATTTTCCCCGCGAAGTTCCACGCCACTCCGATGCGCGGAGCCGCCGGAACTCCCTCAGCAGCGGGCATCATTTCCGGTGTGATCGAAAAATTCAGCATCTCACCGCGACGATCCACCACGAGGTCCACGGCCTGGTCCGGGTTCGATGTGATCGCCTCCGTGAGCGGCGCAAAATGGAGATAGCTCTGCCCGTTGGCAGTCACTACCACATCACCCACCTGCAATCCCGCACGTTCAGCCGGACTGCCCGGCGTGACTCCGGCGACGACCGGACTTGCCATCGGCCCGAGTTTCACCATCCGCAGATTCGAACGGCGAAGCCCATCCCGGGGTGCTTTTTCCGGCACCGGATTAAACGTCAAAATTTCTCCACCGCGATTTACCTTGAATGGCACGGTCTCACCCTCACTGCGCACCACATTCCACATGACGCTATTCACCATGCCGCTGAAGCGCTTGACCGGCTTATTGTCCACTTCAAGGATCTCATCGCCGACTTGCAATCCAGCCACATCCGCAGGCCCGCCCTCTTCGACATATCCAATCGTGCGCGTCATCTCAGCCTCACCGACTGGACGCCCGACCAGCCACACAACAGTCGCACAGACTATGGCCAGACCGAAACTGAACAGCGGCCCCGCAAATGCCACAATGATCTTATCGAGCGGCGAAATCGGCGGCAACGCCTGGCGATCGTTTTCATTTTTCCCCTCAATCGCCTCCATCGGTGCCATCTGCGGCAACGAAACAAACCCACCAGCAGGGATCGACCCAAGGCTGTACGTCACCCCGTTGATTTCTTTTTTCCACAGCGGCTTACCAAACCAGATGCCGAATTTCTCAACCACCAATCCCCGCCAGCGTGCAGCCAGGAAGTGACCCAGCTCATGCACAATGATGAGCAGATTGAACAGCAATACCACCTCCAGAATGATAAAGATGACGCGGAATATATTAAATAACATGGGAATATGGGAGCGGGACGGAAGTGCGGAAGAATAACATCACCCGCCCGTCGTGCAATCGGATTTCAGAAAGTTTCCCGGGATAAGATGGACCGTACCGCAGCTCAGCCGAGCAGTGCTTTTGCGGCGCTCACCACCGCATCGGACGTCATGCCCAGCTCACGCATCACCGTGTCACCGGGAGCGCTCAGGCCGAAACGGTCGATGCCAAGCACCACACCATCCAAACCCACATACTGATACCAAAGATCACTCACACCCGCTTCGATCGCGATGCGCTTGCGGCATGCCGGAGGCAAAATTTCGTCCCGTTGTTCCTTAGGAAGTTTATTAAAACGGTGCAGGCTCGGCAGCGAAACCACACGCACTCCATCGCCCAGCTCATCCGCAGCAGCCATCGCATGCTGCAATTCACTGCCGGAGGAAATCAGGATCAACCGGAGGTCGCCCGATTCCTTGCGTGCGATATAGCCGCCCTGCAACACACCACGGCGGCGAGTGTCAGCTGCGATGCCAGTCATCTGAGGCAGATTTTGACGCGTAAGAATCAAACTCGTCGGACCCGACGGATTGGTCAGCGCCGCCACAAAGGCACCCGCAGTCTCCTCGGCATCTGCCGGACGAATCACGTCCAGATTCGGGATCAACCGCAATGCACTCGTCTGCTCAACCGGCTGGTGGGTCGGACCATCCTCACCCACACCCACAGAGTCATGAGTGAAAATCTGGAAGTTCCGCAAATGCGAAAGCGCCGAGAGACGCACCGCGCCGCGCATGTAGTCGGAGAACGCAAGGAACGTCGCACCGGAGGGTTGAAGGATGCCGTAGTAGGCGATGCCATTCACAATCGCACCCATCCCGTGTTCGCGGATGCCGAAGAGCAGGTTGCGGCCCGCAGGATTTTCCCGCGTGAAGTCGCCACCATTGTTGATGTAATTTTTTGTCGATCCATGCAGATCCGCACTGCCGGAGATCAAGAGCGGGAGCGCCTCGGCGAGCGAGTTGAGCACGTCGCCGCCCGAGGAACGCGTGGCAGCTGCCTTCTCAGGTTGAGCAGGGATCGCTCCCAGCAATTCATCCGCAGAAGGGAACTCGCCGGAGAGGGCGGATTCCAACAACTCGGCCTTCGCGGGGTTGGCTGCTTTCCATGCATGGAAGAGGCCGTCCCATTCCTTGCGCTCAGCGATGCGGGCTTCCGTTTTTTTCGCAAAAAATGCCCGCACGTCCTCGGACACGTAAAACGTCTCCTCAGGAAGCCCGAGTCCCTTGCGGGCCGCCTCTGCAAACTTCGCACCGCCCTCGCCGTGCGCTTTGCTCGTGCCAGCCACTTCTGGAATGCCCCGTCCGATTTCCGTGCGGGCAATGATGAGGTGCGGCTTGCCATTATCCGCAGCCTTGGCTTTTGCGACAGCCTTCGCCACCGCGTCCAGATCATGACCATCAATCGTCTGCACCTCCCAGCCCACAGCGACATATTTCGCATCCACCACCTCGCTTTGCGTGGCTTCTGCCATCGCATCCAGAGTCACGTCATTGGAATCATAAATCAGGATCAGGTTGTCCAATCCAAAGTGCCCGGCGAACGACATCGCTTCCATGGCCACGCCTTCCTGCAAACATCCATCGCCCGCCAGACAGATCACATGGTGATCGAGAATCTTGTGATCCGGTGTGTTAAAACGCGCTTGCAGATGTTTCTCCGCAACTGCCATGCCCACCGCATTGCCCACGCCCTGACCCAGCGGACCCGTCGTGCTTTCCACGCCGTCCGTTTCACCAAACTCCGGATGCCCCGGCGTGATGCTGTGCAGCTGTCGGAAATTTTTAATCTCCTCCAGCGGCAGATTATAACCGCTGAGATGCAGCCACCCATAGAGAAACATACTGCCATGGCCCGCTGAGAGAACAAAGCGGTCACGGTTGAGCCATTTCGGAGTGGTCGGATCAAATTCCAGGGACTCCGAGAAAAGAACCGCACCGATTTCAGCCGCTCCCAGTGGAAGTCCAAGGTGGCCAATGCCGGCTGCGTGCACTGCGTCGATCGCAAGCCCGCGGGCCTGAGTTGCTGCTTTTGAGAGGATATCGTGATTCATAAAAATTTAAGTAATAAGTGTCGAGGAGCGCACATACTCATCAGATTCTCCACCCCGC
>JBGTCP010000129.1:0-4307 GCA_041748815.1 Chthoniobacterales bacterium | reverse complement strand
CCCCGGCGAACTAATCGCTTGTAACTATTCACCGTCGGAGCAAACGCTGCGCACAGCGCCGGGCCGTGCTTCAAAACTCCCGCTATGAACTGATAGCCCGTTTCACTCAATCCTAATCCGCGTGGATCCTCCGCATGCGGGCATTCGAAAATGTTCTGTCCGGTTTCCACAGACGACAGCGACATGTTGAAGTGCGCACCGTTGCCGGTTTTGTCGGCGAACGGCTTGGGCATAAAAGTCGCAAGCAAGCCTTCCTCCGCCGCGTAGTGCTTAGCCATTAGCCGGAAGAACGTAAACCGGTCGCACATCGTCAACGCATCGCTATGTTTAAAATCAAACTCAAACTGCGAATGCGCATCCTCATGATCCAACGAATAAAGATCCCATCCGAGATCATTAATCGCAGTGGCCATTTTATCAAGCCATGGATACCGGTCGAGGAACCGCTTCACGTCATAACAGGCCTTGGTAAGATTATCGTCCGGGTTCGGAATTTCCAATTTTCCATCAGCTGTCTGGCGCAGAACAAATAGCTCGCACTCGATCCCGAGGTTGGCCTGAAAACCCATTTCCTCCGCCGTTTTGAGAACATTCCTCAACGCCACCCGTGTGCTGATCGGATAAGGCTCACCGTGAAAATGCAGGTCAGCCGGGAACCACGCGATGTCAGGATTCCATGGCATTTGAATGCAGCCGTCGAGATCAGGGATGGATGCGATTTCATCGTCGTTCGGCCTCTGACCAAGGCCGTCGAGGGCGTAGCCTGTGTAAAGCTCCGACCCTGCGGCGAAGTGCTCGAAGTGATCGATGGGAACAAACTTTCCTTTGGGAACTCCGTGGATATCGACATAAGCGCCGACGCAATATTTGACTCCGCGGGATTTGAGCTGCTGTTTGAGATCAGTAGGATTTGTGGTCGGATTCATAATTTCAAAATTGGGTTTGAGGGGGAAATGGCGGGCATTCGGCACAGCCGGCCAGCACGCGTTCGGAGAGGTCTGCAACCATCCATGCGAAAAGTTCTTCGCCTTTTTCCAGCGAAGCCTGAGACGGTGCGCCCGTGACACCGTTCCTGCTGGTCTGGCTCACCGGGTGGGCAAACTGAAGAGCCGCTGTGCGATCAGGATCATCCGCTTCGGAGAAAAGATTTTCCCGCGTCGCTGAAGGCTGCAGGACCAACATGAGAGAGGTCTCGGCTTCATTTGCATGCCAGTCTTGGCCTTCTGCGAAGAATCGCTCATTCACTCGCGGGCTGATATCGGCCGTGTTGATCAGCGCGATTTGCAGGTCTGGAAAGTCGAACCGCAGTTCCTCAAGCGCACAACGCAAGGGCGCGAAATTTGTCACATGAGCATTCACAATAAACACACGTCGCACGCCAGCAGCATGCAGCCACTCACCGATTTCGACAACCATAGCGATCATCGTGCGCGGACGCATCGACAACGTCCCCGGCCATTTGCGGGTGTGCCCTAGAGAACATCCCACGGGCATCACTGGAAGCACGGGCACTCGGTTGCGGGCGGATACAGCATTGCACACCGCGGCCGCAATGCAGCTATCTACACCAGTACCCAGATGCGGCCCATGTTGCTCTGTTGCGCCAAATGGCCAGAGCACGGCATTTCCCGCATCACGATGCGACTCGGCAATTTCCTCCCAGGTCAGCTCCTCCCACAACACGGGTTGATTGTCTTGAAGCCTGCTTTTCATTCCACGTCGTCTCCAGCCATCGTCATCCGCGGGATGACAATGCGCCCCTGGTCTTCTGCATGCGGCGGATGAATGAGTTCCGAGATCCTACTGTAAGTGGCCAGAAACTCCGGGGCGACAAACTGGTCCCGGGATCGCGGACGCGGCACCGGATTTTCGATGACTTCCAATACCCGGCTGGGATTGGTTCCAAGCACCAAGATGCGATCCGACAAATAAACCGCCTCGTCGAGGTCATGAGTGATGAACAAAATGGTCACATCGACATTGCGCCAGATCTCCAACAGATAGGCCTGCATCTGAGCCCGTGTTTGCGCGTCCAGAGCTCCAAATGGCTCATCCATCAAGAGGATGCGCGGACGCGGAGCAAGTGCTCTTGCGATCGCCACACGCTGCTTCATTCCGCCCGAGAGTTGATGCGGGTAGGCATTTTCAAACTTCGTTAACCCCACCAGCGCAATCCATTCGCGGGCCTCGCTCTCAGCCTCAAACTTGGATTTATCCGACATCTGTAAACCGAACATCACGTTCTTTTTTACCGTCAGCCATGGAAACAAAGTGTAGCCTTGAAAGACCATGCCGCGATCAGGGCCTGAAGAATGCACTGGCTTGCCATCGAGCAGGATCTCCCCGGAGGTGGGAGTCTCCAATCCCGCCACGATGCGGATGAGTGTGGATTTTCCGCATCCAGAGGCCCCCAGCACGGAAAGAAATTCGCGCCGTCGAACATTGAAGCTGATGTCTTGCAGAGCCGCGTGAGTGCCAAACGTTCGCCCCAGTTTGTTGACCTCCAGGATCGCTGGACGTTCCCGCAACCTGGAGAAACGCTCTGCAACTGCGGGACTTTGCCGACGATAGTCCGCCACGATATCGGCATGTCGATTTCCGACATCCACACTCATGATACGGCCTCCTGCACACCGCGCGCTTGTTTCCACATTGCAAAAAGCCCAGGATTTGCATCGCGCTTCCACGGGAAAAACCAGTGTCCGAGCATCGCCAGAACTCGGTCCGTGGTAAAACCAATCAGCCCGATGATAAGGATCGCCGCAAAGACATTGTCGTAGATGCGATACTTCGCTTGCTGGTTGATGAAGAAAGTAATTCCCGAGCTGGCCCCGATGTATTCGGCCACGATGAGATAAGTCCATGCCCAACCTAGCAAGATGCGCAAGTCGTTGTAGAGATCGGTGCTGATCCCCGGCAACACAACGCGAAAAAGCAGCTGCGGACGTCCCGCACCAAGAGTTTGAGCTGCCTCGATGAGCGCGGGATCCAGTTTTCGGGTGGTATTCGCGACGACCAGGATCATTTGAAAAAAGGTGCCAATAAATATGATAGCGATTTTGGGTGCATCATAAATTCCGAGGACAACCACTGCGAGCGCGCCGAATGCTGGAGCTGGCATATACCGGATGAAATCCACAACGGGCTCTGTGATTTTTGAAAACACTCCGAAAACTCCCGATAAAATTCCCAGCGGAATTCCGAAGAGGCAGCTCCAGAAAAATCCCCAGGAGATGATTTGGATACTGTGCCACAGGCTTTCGTGCAGCCACTTGTCCCCGGCCCGGCGTGGTGGGGTGGTGAAGCTGCGATGAAAGGCTTGAGCCACTTCATGCGGAGCAGGCAGGAAGACTGGATTCGCAGGCACGCCCACCGCAATGGGCTCGCCAGCCTCCAACATCTTAGCGTTCTCCGCCGCAAACACCGGCTTCTCAACCAGAGCCCCGACGGTGAAGTATGATACGCCACCGGGTTCCTCAATCTTAACCAGCGGATGCCAGATGAAGGGCAGGTAGCTGACCGCGCACCACACCAAGAGGGGAAGAAGAAACGATGCGACCGTGAGCCAGAAACCCGTGCGCTCGCTCAGAGGCGCAAACGGAACCAGCCAGTTTGATCGCTTCATTTCGATCAACGCGTTATTCGCTCTTTTCCGCGAGGCCTAGAGTGATGGATGGATCGAGATAATCGGCGATGGTTTGCGCAGTCTCGTAAACATCATTGTCAGTGTTAAACTTATCCACGATGACACTGGAGCCATAGATCGAATCAAGACCCTCTCCTTGTTTGAAAGCCGCTACCGCTTCCTCGAGAGTCAAAATTTTGGTACCTTCGACAAATGCTTTGTATTCCTCCGGCTCAAGGCTCACGCGGGCGGCCATGATTTTAATAGCGTCATCATGCGTCGCGGGATCCTTGATGTAATCGACGATTTGATACCAGACCTTGGCAACTTTTTCCCAGTCCTCTTTGCGTGCGGAGTAGCTCGCGGGCGTCACGGCCAGGACGTCGTAAATCAAACCCGGCACATCGGCGCTGGAGTAAATCTTTTTCGATCCGGCAACCGCTTTCAGCGCCTGACCTGAGTTCGGCTGCCATGCGGCGATTGCGTCCACATCGCCCGATCCCAAAGCGCGAGCCGTTTCGTGCGTTGGGATGTTCACAAGTTCAACATCCGATTCCGACATGCCATTCATCTCGAGTCCCTTGAGCAGGAGAAGGTGGCAGACAAAGCCGATTTCCACTCCGACCTTTTTGCCTTTGAGATCCTTGAGGGATTCGATGCCGGGTTTTGCCACAACCATGTC
>JBGTCP010000128.1:0-2255 GCA_041748815.1 Chthoniobacterales bacterium | reverse complement strand
GAGGACCAAGACGGGACGAAACGGCTCGGGGGCTTTGCCCCGGGGGAACTGTTGCAGGGCAGGTAGCACGAGGCAAAGTACAAAACTTAACACAAACCAGCTGATGTAATTCTGAATCGGCGGCCAGGACGGCGGGTTCAGTGCCTGCGCGGAGCCAGGCGGATACCAGATCCAATAGGCGCGCACTTTCCAGGCAATGAACTCTAGGTTGAGGTCGGTGAGAGTGGCAATGACCGCGGTGGAAAGTGCGAGTTGCCACCGATTCCAGAGGGGGAAAATCCACACCGTCAGGTAGCGTCCCGCCAGAACAATGATGAGCCATGCAAGCGGGATGGTGAATGGGAGCACCCCAAAGAGTCGCGTTCCAAAGTTATCGGTATAAGTATAATCTCCAAAAGGAAATCCGGTCTTGGCTCCCACGAATTCTGCCACGGCCGAACCCGTCATAATAATGATTGCCCACACCCGTGCTCTCACACCGCCCTCGCGACGCAGGGTGTAAAAATAAACAATGATGGCCGCAAAAATGATCCAAACCGCGTCGGCTACGCCCAGGATCGTGATGAGCGCCTCCCGGAGGCCGGCGAAGGGAACGGACTCGCGAATGGTGACCTCGCCGATCTCGAAGGGCATCACAATGCAGCCGACCGCAGTCCAAACGAGAAAGCAATACCAAGCGCCATTTTCAATGGCATTGGTGACGCGGGAGATCGGGCGGGGCGGGAAGGTCGATGGCATAGTGAAGTGGCTAGTGTATGGTCAATCCGGCAGATCGTGCAATCTTGCGTGCAACAATTTGGCCGCTTAGCAAGACAAGTGGGACGCCGCCACCGGGGTGCGTTGTTCCGCCTGTAAAGTAAATATTTGGTAGGGAGGGATGCTTCAGGGCAGGGCGCTGAAAAGAACTCATCAACCCGTGGGACGCATAGCCATACAAACTGCCCTTCCAGGCATTGTGCCGCTCTTGAAAATCGAGGGGGGTGAAAGTCTCCTGGACCTGAATGTTTTCAGCGGACGCAATATATCCCTCACTCACAAGTGTTTGAATGGTTTTCTCTGCGTAAGAACTGTAGTCTGAGCGGGTATAACCGCCTTCCTTGTGAGCGGGCGTGTTGAATAATACAAACCATGCTTCCTGATCGTGCCGGGCTGGACGAACATCAGTGCGTGATGCGATGGAAATATAGATTGTTGGGTCATCTGCAAGATGCTGATTATCATGGATTTGCTTAAATTCCAACTCGTAATTACGGGAAAATAGAATGTTATGATGATCGAGCGAAAGATTTTTCGATTTCAAGCCAAGAAAGGCGATCAGGCCGGACGTTGATGGAGCGGGATGGTTCCTGTGATTATTTACGCGTGGGTTTATGTTCAGAAAGAGTGATTCGGTGGCCCGGATTGCATCCTGATTACATACCACATAGTCGAACTCTAAATTATTATTTTTACGCGTAATAATATAATAATTGCTATCGCTGGATTGTCTCACATCCAGAACTTCCTGACCCGTGAGGATTTCAGTGCCAAGGTCGACGTTGAGCTGCGTGAGGGTCTTCGCCAGCTGGAACATCCCACCTTGAATATAGTGTCCGCCAAAAGCAGCCTGCACGTAGGCGATGATGCTGAAGACGGCGGGAGTTTGATATGGAGATGAACCATTGTAAGTGGCAAAACGGTCGAAAATATCCACAAGATGCGGGTCTTTGAAAAAGCTCCGGTTGAGGTCGTGAAGCGATTGAGTCGATGCCACTTTCGGGAGATGCACGAGATTGCGCAGGTTCGCCACTGTGAATTGCCGCCAGAGTTCATCGGGTGCATTTTTCAGAAAAGCCTCGGCAGAGAGGTCATAGATTCCCTTGGCATGCTTGAGATACCGTGCAACTTCCGGCCGCTGCCAGAAGTCGGCATTTTCGTCAATGATGGTGCCGTCGCGCCAATGGTACTTGCAGGTGGACGGCAGCCGTGTGATCTCGAGGACGTCGTCGGCATCGCGCCCCACCGATTTCCATAAGTCCCGGATGACCTCGGGCATCGTGAGCAGGGACGGGCCCATGTCCCAGCGAAATCCCTCGCGCTGGAGCTCACTCATCTTGCCTCCGCAGGTGGCATTTTTTTCAAAAAGGGTGACGCGGGCGCCGGAATGCGAAAGTTTCGCGGCGCATGCAAGCCCGCCGAGACCGCCACCGATGACGGCGATTTTGGCAGTTGATGCGGACTTTTTGATCATATAAGTGGAGGCGTGAGATGGTTCA
>JBGTCP010000127.1:0-10911 GCA_041748815.1 Chthoniobacterales bacterium | reverse complement strand
CCCACCGAGTGACTAAAACTCAGCAAACCAGCGCTCACAAATCCAATTGTCGTCAAAGTCGTCGCGCTTGAGGATTGAATGAGCGCTGTGACTAACGCCCCCGAAACAAAAGCCGTGACTGGCTTCCCCGTGAACCTGAGCAATGCCCGCCGCAACGAATCCCCTGCAAACGCCTTCAGCCCGTCCGTGAGCAACACCATGCCCAGCAAAAACAACCCCAACCCGCCCAGTAACGAAATAATCACGCCTTCAGATTACTCAACCTCCCCCCAAACTCAAGCCGTCTGGAATTTCCTTTCTGCCTGCTCCTGCAAAAAGAAGGCCCCGCAAATGCGGGGCCTTCAGGATTTGCACGACGCGGGTCGATTATCTGCGGCGGCGGAACAAGGCGAGGAGTCCGGAAATCCCTGCCTTAATAAATGACGCTTTTGCTCTTGATCAATTTGCCGGGAGCCACACCTCTTACAGTTAGAAGCGTGGTCTTTTGTCCGTCGATGATGACCTGAACATTCGTGCTTCCGCCCCCTGCGCCCACGAAACGAATATTCCGGCCAAAGGACGGATTGATCGAAGCGGAGGCAAACACCTCGGAAACATCAATTTTGTCACTGCCGACCTCAAAATCGATGATCTCATCTCCCGCGTGAGAGATGTCGGAATAGACCACAGTGTCCGAACCGGATCCGGTTCGAATGATATCCCCGCCAAGGCTGCTTTGAATAACGTCATTGCCAGCACCTGCGAAGATGAAATCACGACCGGTAGTTCCAACGATTACATCGTCCATGTTGGTGGCATAGATCATGTCCGCGCTTCTGCCGGAGCCGACAAACGGATCCACCACAGGATATTGCGCCATGGAAACTACTCTTTCAAGGCCGCTGTCGACCTCGTCGGCAACTATGTAATCCACCAGCGCTTCCTGATAATTCCTGGACTGCGTGAGATTGGAAAAGCTGAATCCGTTAGCCACGAAAGGATATCCGTCTCCTCCGTTGGCAAGGAAATCAATGGTAGCCACCGAGAACGTTGTGACCGGATCGACCACCTGTCCGAAATCCACCAACAAAACATTGTCGAGCATCGTGGAAGGATCCCCGGTGAGGACAATGCGCCGGACACGATCACCAGCAGACCGCGTGGAATCATAGACTACTTCGACGCCGGAAAGCTGCGGGAACCGTCCATCGGCCGCGCCGGAGGGTGTGGTCCGGCTAAAGCCGTTTTCCAACACCGCCTTGAGCTGGCCAGCTGTCACAGAGTCGTCCCGAACAACCAGATTCAAAAATGTGAGTGTGGTAAACGTATCGCCAACGGTGATGTTTGGGCCGGGAATTGAAGCCCGCACTCCGCCTCCGTTTTGAATGGACACGTCCGCGTCCGCAGAGAATCGCAAGGAATCTGCTACGAGGTTTCCAAGATTGGTTGCCGCATTGCGCACACCTGGTGTGAAGTTGCGGGGCACACCGGCAGTTCCGCGTTCACCATTAAGGAAAACATTGGTGGTGGCGATCACCTCGGCTTCAAGCGCCTGCACGTAGCTCACCACTGGCTGGACCACGTTCGAGAAAATGAACGGATCGCCGGTCACCGCATCAGCGTCCACCGCACGGCCGGAGACACGCACAACCCGCGAATTGATGTCGTCGATGCCAAGGACCTCACCGGTGACTTCATCCAGATCAAGGGTGATTTGGCCGATGTAACGATTCGCGAAGCTAGCCGTCACGATGGGCACGTCGTTGTTGCCGTTGTCCTTGGCGATTACGGGATACGAGATGGGAGGATTCGGAAGCGCGGGGCCAAACACCGGGCTGGTGGTTGGGATCGTGCTGGAGTTTGCATTCGTCTGCAACTCATGACCGCCGCCCGAGACCACCAAATCCACGCCTGTGAGCGCAGGAATGAGCAGATCCCGTTCGACTTCGAGTCCTTGCATGTGCGCGAGAAGAATCACCACAGTGACGTCCTGATTGTTGCGCAGATCGTTGATGAGCGCTTGAAGCGAAGGCACCAGCGCTGCGATGTTCGCAGCTTCAGTGGCTGCCGAATCGAAACCACGGAATCCCTGCATCAGTGCGAGGGTCTCTGGAGAAGCGATCGCAGGCAGGCGGGGTGTGGTCAGACCGATCACAGCCACGTTTTTGCCGGTGCTGGTGGTGAAGATCGCATGCGTGGCAACTTTGTTCGCACCTTCCAATGACGCCAAACCTGCATTCTGCGAGAAGTCCAGATTGAAGGAAAGATAGGGGCTATTAGCTGTGGCTGTCACGTCGGCAAAGCGCGACGCCGTTGCGACACCGAAGTCAAATTCATGGTTGCCGAAAACAAAGGCATCAAACTCAATGGCCCGCGCTGCAATAGCGTCATAATAATCCTGGCCTCCGTCTGTGGCAGAGGTAGCGAGGTTATCGAGGCTGGCATTGAAGCGAGGTCCTGGAATGATAACATCCCCTGCATTCAGCTTCAGCACTGATCGATTATCCGCCACAGCCTCCGCTTCGAGTTCGGCAAGACGTGTTGCAACACGATCGACTCCGCCGTAAAAGGAGAGCGGCTGGCTGTTATTGTCGCGCAGATTTCCCTGAGCCGATATGAGCCAGGACTCCTGGTCTCCGACATGCAGGATGGTGAGTTTTTCGACGGCGAGCAGCTGCGGGATAACCGCAAAGCAAGCACTGGCGAGACCAAGGTATTGAATGAATTTCATGGAAGTGATGTTGGATGGGTTAATGAGGAAATCGGGCAGACAATCCATGCGGATCACAGATTGCCAACGCACAGGAACTAGGTGGAAACCGCGCGAACGCATACCGACAAAATCGTCACATTTGTATCATTCCTCATTACGAGGGATTTATGTGCGGTGACAAAACTGTCACAAAGTTCAGCATGCCAGTTGCTCATATTTTGAAGTCAAATCAATCCACAGTTTGGACTGCGGCAGCCCGCTGCCGCTTTCGCTAAGCAGCCTGCTGCCTTCAGGACTACGAGTTGGACCGCGGGTTTGTTATAGCTCCCTGGAATGGCACTCGATGAAGGCCAGAATTGGTTGAATGCTATACCGCCGCGCATTAACTTTTGTGAAAATTGGCTACGTCAATTCCGATGCAGGCGTGCAAGGGCTGCCAGCCTGCTATCCCTGCGATCTGGAGATCGCAGCTACTGGCTCGGCAGCGATTGGTGCCACTTAATCAAAATCCCATAACTTGATGCGCGGCGGCATATAACCCAGGGTTCAGTCTGGACTCACCCTGAACCCACGAATAAAAAGACCATCCTGGCCTGTAGGGGAAGTATCCCAAACCGGCCTTAAGTGAGTGCCATGACTCACTGCACTTTCCAGAAGAACATACTCCAATAGTTATTTGTCGTTAGCTTGTTTAAGCTCCGCCTCAAGTTCAACGATTCTGGCCCTAAGTTTATCAATTTCCTGTTGCTTCGAAAAAGCAGCCACCGCGGATTCCATAGCGATTTTGTTAGCGCGCTCGATTTGAGTTTCCAGCAAAAGTTCCTGTCCGAGGATAAATGACTCAATGTTTTGTTGTGCTTGTTCTGATTTTCTTTTCAAGGAGGATAGCTTGCCTCGCAGCGTCCGAACGGTTGGGTGATCTTCGCCCAATCCCTCAGCAAGTGCTTTGGCGATTGCCTCCTCATGCTCTTTAATAAGTGGGGCAAATGGATTGCGGGCATTCCGGTCAACGGCCGGAGGAGAAGATCCGGGGAAAACCGCTACCGGCGGATTAACAGGATACAAGAGTTCATCCCGGGCGGACTGAGTTTGGCCGAAACAATCCCAGCAGAAAAATGCCGAGACGACTAAAATCATGAATTTCACAGAAGTATCAATAAATCAGGTCCTTTGCCAAGGCAAGCCATGTCCCGTTTCAAGGAGTGCCTTCAGGGATGATGCGATCACGGGCCACCCTGCGGTATCCTCGCTCCATTCACGGGCGGTGTTCAGTCAATCGCTTCATGATCCAAGCCATTGCGTTAGCAGAAACCGTGGTCGCAAATTCACAATCCACACCTGCCCCGTCCGGCTCAGCAAGTAACTCAGGCGGTTGCACATTCCGGCTCACATGCACCTTTCGGGTCTCCGCTCCGACCCAACAAGAGTGCGCCGCCGCTACGACTGCCAGCACATCAAAGACCGGTGCTGCGGGAATCCACACCAGCCAGCACCAAAGCCGCAGCCACAACCATCCACGCATCGCCAGATACTTTCCCGCAGGATTCTCCGACTTGCCAATCCTCCGCAAGTCACACTTCGTCAAACGCACGCCGGATGAGAGCTCGATCGGGATTAGCATAATGGACACTCCGCTTTGCAGCACGACCTCGGCGGCGTTTGGATCTTTTTCAAAATTGGCGTCATGAAAAGTATACCAGCAATATTTTCCGATTTTAAGCACAGTGCCCGGAGATCTTCCTCCGACAAAAATCACGCGTTCGATGCGCCTTCCAAGTTCCGGATGCCGCTTCAGTGCCGCAGCCAGGTTTGTGAGCGGGCCGAGTGCAATGTAACTGAGCGGGCCCTCCTCCACCGCCGCCGCCAACGCATCCGCTGCTGCCTCAGCCGGGTCATCGGGACCGGCAGCACCGGCAATGACGGGCATTTCGCCACCAAATAGTGCCACCATTTCCCGGGCAATGCCCAAACTCCGCTCCACCGACGTGTTGCCATATGTCACCGAGATACCAGCTACTTCCAGTTCAGGAGCAGATAATGCCAATGCGATGGCAAACCCATCATCTGCATCATGAACCGGGATGCCAATGGACGGATCGGTATCGATCCACACCCGTCTTTTCAATTTTACTTCTTCAGAATTCGCCATAGGATAAGGACCTGTGATACTAAGTAAGGGCATCTCTGGGATCAATATCTCCTCCGAAGCAACGGTGGTTGGCGGCGCATCCGTTGATCTTATCATCCCTTGCTGGAAATGCGAACCGCACATTTTGGAACGTATCTCGGAGTGGCAGAGTTTCGCCGGAATCGAAAACATCCTCATCGGAGCAGCTCCAGGCGCCACGTTGCCCGACTCATTGCGCCAACTTGAAAAAGTGACGATTATCACATCGGATCGCCCGGGACGCGGCAATCAAATGGCCGCAGCAGCGCGCCATGCCACCAGCGACATCGTCCTTTTCCATCACATTGACAGTGACCTCACTCAGGCGCATGTGCAGGCCGTCTCAGAGTTTTTCAGCTCCGACACTGCTGCCGTCGGAGGCGCATTTTACCGGAAGTTTGACATCCGCCATCCCGAACTGCGTTTTCTTGAAGGCTTCGAACGCTGGCACTGCCGCGCCTTTGGCACATTATACGGCGACCAATCCATATTCGTGCGCCGCGATCATTACCGCACCATCGGAGGCATGCCAGAGATCCCGCTCATGGAGGACGTGGCATTCTCAAGTAAGCTTCGCAAATCGGGTCCCGTTGCAATTCTGGATCCGCCCATGAGCACATCGCCGCGCCGGCATCTGGAGCGCGGCGCGTGGCGCACAACATTGCGCAACGCATGGATGCTCTTGCTTTTCCGCCTCGGCGCGTCGCCCGAAAAATTGCACGCAACCTATTACCAACCTCAACCCGTAAACCACCAAACCGCCATGCACCAACCCATCCGAAAATCCACTCACTGGCAGCGGCGCTGGCAGGCATTTCTCAATCCACTCGAAAGCGAAAAGTCCGAATACCTCAACCGCCGCTGGGACGAGCTTCCCGCAGAATTGCAAACTCCCAACCAGATCGCCGGACGGCATCTCACGCATTGCGGATTCACCACCGGGGCCAGCTATTGCTCGTTTCACTGCACCCATTGTTATCTACCAAAAAATGCCAACGAAGTGCCCATTCCGGCGCTCGCACAGGTTAAGGAGCAAATTCGCGCCAACCGCAATTTCCAAGGTCCTTTCGGCGGGCTTCAAATAACCGGCGGCGATGTGGCCGACGCTTATTTTAAATCGGGACGCCAGGACGAACTCGTTGAGATTGTGCGTTACACCTACGAGATCGGCTTGGTGCCAATGCTCATGACACACGGTCAGACATTGCTCGAACATCCGGAATTTTTAGAGCAACTCGTTGTCGCCGGCGGACTCCGCCAGATGAGCGTCCACATCGATGTGACGCAAGCGGGCCGCAAAAATTATCCGATCCGCAACGTGAAAAGCGAGGCCGATTTACACCCCGTGCGTGAGGATTTCACCGAACTCGTCAAACGCATCCGCCGCGACACAGGCGCGCATCTGGAGCTTGCGCTGAGTTGCACCGTCACTCGCAAAAACATCGGAGACATTCCAGAGGTCATCCGCTGGTATCTTGCCGATCCAGAGCGCACGCACATTTGGCGCATGATCAGTTTTCAGCCGGAAGCCGATACCGGTCGCACGATTTATTCTGAAAAACCAATCACCCCCACCGATGTTTGGGAAAAAATTCGTGAAGGCACCGGGCGTCCCGTGCGCAAAGACGCCACCATCTTTGGCCACCCGGATTGCAATAGCTGGGCCCCTATGATGGTCGCTCGCACGAGTGGCAAAATTTTCTCGCTCCTGCCGGAAGATCCAAAATGGGATCGCATGATGGGCAAGCTTCTCGAAAAAGTTGGTGGACTGCACCTCATGAATGACGATGCCGGCACGCCATTTTATCGGCTCCTTGGCGTGATCGTGCGCAGCCCACTTCTTTGGCTGCATGTCATGTGGTACGGCGTGCATTGCCTCGCAACCGGGCGCCTTCCGTGGTCCGTGCTCGGTGCGATTTTCCGGAATAAAGTCCACGTCGTCGGCATCGGCATGCACAATTTTATGGATGCCTCACAAGTGGCTCAGAAGGACACCGATCCCGTCATCAGAGCCCGCCTCGACTCCTGTGTTTTCAAGGGCGCCGTGAAGATGGATGGCAAATGGGAAGCCGTCCCGATGTGCTCGATGAATCAGGCCAACTGGAGCCGCATCTACGACGAGCGCCTCCAGGATGTCACCTTGAAAACTCAACCACAAGTACCCCGCGCTGCCACAGCTCAACCCGTGGCCGCGGAATAAAATCACCGCCAAACATCTCTCCATAAAAATAACTATGTCCACCAACACCCTGAATCCTGAACAAGCTGTCAAAGACCGTTACGCCGCTGGCGCTAAAGCCGTGGAGCCCGCGCTCTGCTGTCCCGTCGATTACGATCCGCAATACCTTAAAGTCATCCCCGCCGAAGTCATCGAACGCGACTACGGATGCGGGGATCCCAGCAAACACCTGCACCCCGGCGAGACAGTGCTCGATCTCGGAAGCGGCACCGGCAAAATTTGCTTCATCGCCTCACAAGTCGTAGGCCCGACCGGCAAAGTCATCGGCGTGGACATGACCGACGACATGCTCGACGTCGCACGCAACAACGCACCCATCGTCGCTGAGCGCATTGGATACTCGAATGTGGAATTCCGCAAAGGCCGTATCCAGGACCTTGCGCTAGATTTAGAAAAACTTGACGAACGCCTGAAATCGCAGCCCATCGATTCAGCCAATGCATTTCTGCAAGCTGATGCACTAGCGGATGAACTCCGCCTAAAATCCCCACTCGTTGCCACCGAGTCAGTGGATGTCGTAGTTTCGAACTGCGTGCTCAATCTCGTGGATGCCCGATCCAAAGCGGAACTCTTCCACGAAATCTTCCGCGTGCTCCACGTGGGCGGACGCGCTGTCATTTCCGACATCGTAAGCGACGAACTGGTTCCTGAGCACCTCATGAACGACCCCGATCTCTGGAGCGGCTGCATCTCAGGGGCGCTGACGGAGGATGGTTTCATCGAAGCGTTTGAGGCAGCCGGGTTCTATGGAATCCAAATTCTTAAGCGCGACGAGGCACCATGGCAAACTGTAGAGGGCATCGAATTTCGGTCAGTGACAATTGAGGCATTCAAAGGAAAGCAGGGAGACTGTTTTGAGAGGAATCAGGCAGTCGTGTATCGCGGACCCTTCAAAGAAGTGCTCGACGATGATGGCCACCGCATGGTGCGTGGCGGGCGCTATGCGGTTTGTGACAAAACATTCAATTTATATCAAAAAGCTCCGTATCAAGGTTTTTTCGAATTTATTGAACCGCGGACAGCGATCCTGTTGGCTGAGGCCGAGCCATATGATTGCACCCGCACGGTGCTGCGACATCCAAGGGAGACGAAAGGGATGGAATACGATGCGACCACCACCGCATCGCAATGCTGCGACAGCGGAAGCGGAAGTAGCGGGAGCTGCTGTTGAATGAGATCGAAGTCCAGGCCTTTACATAGAAGCGACACTCTTGTCGCTTCGCCTGCCATTCTCACTGCAATCCGGCAGCTGCCGGACAGCTACATAAGTCCCACCCAACCAACCGCCTTCCAAGTAGCTGCGACGTCCACGTCGCAGTCCGCTGCGTTTTCACTGCGACAAGAATGTCGCAGCTACATAAGTCCCACCCAACCAACCGCCTTCCAAGTAGCTGCGACGTCCACGTCGCAGAGCGCCGCCGCTCTCAATTGCGATCCGTCAGCTGCCGGACAGCTACATAAGAGATCTTCTTTGCTTCGCAGCTACACAATACTCGCCCTCGCAATCCTTCCCTTCTCCACCCTCCCGGCCCAGGACACCCTCCGCATCACCGGCTCTACCACCGTTGCCCCGGTCGTCGAACGCGCTGCCGAACATCTCCGGGAACCCGCCAATCTCACTATCTACATCGACACCCAGGGCGGTAGCAGCGGGGGAATTCAAGCCATAGGCTCCGGCCAGGCCCACATCGGTATGGCGTCAAAACAACTCACCGACAAAGACCGCACCCGCTTCCCCGACGCCACCCTCATCGAACATGCCATCGGCCAGGACGCCGTTGCCCTCGTCGTCTCCCGCGATGTCTTCGACGGCGGCGTCCAATCCATCACCCGCGAACAGGCACAAGCTATCTACGAACAAAAAATCACCAACTGGAATGAAATCGGAGGACCTGACCGCCGCGTCGTTTTCTTCAACAAAGAACCTGGACGCGGAACCTGGGAAGTCTTCGCCGCATGGCTTTACGGCAAAGCCTCGGAAGCACCACCCGTCAACCATCCCGAGGTCGGAGCCAACGAAGAAGTGCGTGCAAAAGTAACCCGCACTCCCGGCTCCATCTCACAACTCTCCGCCTCATGGGTCAACGATCCCGCCTTCGCCGCACTCGCCATCCTCGATGATGCAGGCACACCCATCCCGCCCACTGCCGCAAACATCGCCAACGGCGAATACCCGCTCAGCCGTCCGCTCTATGTCATCACCAACGGCGAACCCACTGGCGCAGCCAAAATCATGGTCGATTATTTACTCAGCCCGCAAGGTCAGGACCTCGTCCGGGCTCAAGGCTACCTTGCGCCCGATGACCTGGCCGTTACCCAATGACCTCCACCGCGACAACTCTGCCCGCATGGACCACATCCCACTCCAAACGGGATCCCATCGCATTTGTCAGCCGTGCAGTAACATTGCTAATCGCCGCCGCCCTGCTGGCATCCGTCGCTCTCCTCTTCGTCCAGGCGCTTCCAGTCATCAGCCACGAAGGCTGGCGGTTGGTAGGCGCTGCCGATTGGTTCTTCCGCCACGAACGCTTCGGCGCATTGGCGATGATTTACGGCACTGCCGTTGTTGCCCTCATTGCCCTCCTCCTGGCCACTCCCATCGCCCTGGGCGCGGCGATCTGCACCTCCGAATACCTGCCATCCAAAACCCGCCTGGCAGTCAAAGCCATCATCGAGCTCCTCGCCGGTATCCCCTCCGTCGTTTACGGACTGCTCGGCGTCCTCATCCTGCGCGAATGGATCTTTCATCTCCTCACCCCATGGAATCCCATCAGCGGCGACACGCTGCTCACCGCCGGAGTGCTCCTCGCAATCATGATCCTCCCCACCGTCATGACACTCTGTGACGACGCTTTGCAATCCGTCCCCAAACGCCAGCGCCATGCCGCACGCGGACTCGGCCTCAACCGCGCCGAAACCATTCTTTCCGTCTCACTCCCGCAAGCATGGCCCGGCATTCTCGCCGCCGCACTCCTCGGACTCGGACGCGCCATCGGCGAAATGATTGCCGTTTTTCTCGTGATCGGACGCATGGACAATCAGCTCCCGTCCCTCACATCACTCATCTCCCCCGGCCAAACTCTCACCACCAAACTCGGCGGCGCTGAGACCTTCATCGCCATGGGCGACCCGCTGCACTGGAGCGCAATCATGGCCCTCGGATGCCTCCTTCTCGTCATGACCGCCATGGCGGTGGGCGGAGCATTTGCGCTACGCCACCTCACCACAAGGAGGTGCGCATGAGACGTTTCCTCAACTGGAGCTTACCCATCAGCACCGCTCTCTGCGCGGCCATCGGTGTGCTGCTCATGCTCGGCATCATCAGCGTCCTGATCCATCGCGGTGCGTCGGCCATCAGCGTGGAATTCCTTTTTGCGGGCCTCAAGAGCGCAGGCGCTGCCGGAGGAGTTTTCTATCAAATCCTCGGCACACTCATCCTCATCAGCACGGCGCTGGTGGTAGCCATCCCCCTTGCATTGGCCGTGGCGCTGCTGCATTCCGTCTATCTGCACGATGGCTCGCCCTCCAGGCGCATGCTGAATGAAAGCCTGCAATTCCTCAATGCGATCCCCGCGGTTCTGATCGGAATTCTGGGGCTCTGCGTGTTTGTGCAATTTCTCGATTGGGGGAAATCCTGGCTCGCCGGAGGAATTCTGCTCGGTGTCATGATCCTGCCGACGTTGGCAGTCACGCTCATTCAAAAAATCGACGCCGTGCCACAGCGCTATCTCGACGCAGCGCGCGGACTCGGATTGCGCACGCCACAGATTGTGACCAGTGTCATTCTGCCGCAAAGCATCTCCGGATTGTTCA
>JBGTCP010000126.1:0-8968 GCA_041748815.1 Chthoniobacterales bacterium | reverse complement strand
GGCGGCGTCCCCATGTTCCAGTGAATCCCCGGATTCCTGCCGCCGAATAAAAATGGGAAGAAGCGGGACTATCTTGAATATCACAAAACCAGCCAGTGCCACAGGAACCGTCACAGCGATCACCCGGAAGAGAAAACCTATCAACTTAAAAATTAAAACCGGAATGGCCAAAATTGCGAGTATCAACCATCGAATTGGTGCTGTAATAAATCCCATATCACAGGATCGCTGCATCCTCTGTGCTCACGCGTACGGCAAGTAAAAGTATGCGATGAAAACTTCACCCACCTGGATATCAGGCCCATTCCTGATAGCGCGGGTGGGACCTCGGCCATGCGTCGATGCGATACCTTCTTGAACTGAAACCCAACCGCCCCACTCTTGGAGCGGATCAACAACACAAATACTATTATGAAACTAATCACAACCTCACTAGCCGTTGGCGTGTTGGCAGCTTCGCCGCTTTCTCAAAGCTTCGGACAAACCACTCCCACTCCAACACCGATCCAGGATGCTGCGGACGCGACAACGGACAGAGCCATCACAAATCAAACGACCGACAGAAATAATCTGGACCGGCCGGGCACCGATCGAGCCACAGCAGAAACAGTCGTCGGAGATCGGGACAAAGACAAAACAGCCGGAAACTTATTCCAAATGAGCGACATCATTGGCACCACTATCTATTCAGCCGATGATGAACGCATTGGCGATCTTCAAGACGTCGTGTTCGATGAAAACACCGGCGAAGTAGCCGCTGCGGTCATCGACGTCAGCGGATGGCTGGAGTTCACCAATCGGCTGACGCCGGTTTCGCCCGAATTGCTCACCGTCCGCGAAAGCGATGACGATGACTTGACCCTGAGAGCCACCAAAGTCGAAGTGAATGCTGCGGGCCATATCGAGGGAGATAGCTTCCCCGACGACCTGGACCAAACGGCCACGGACCGCGTGACCAAAGGACTCGGCATGGACGGCGACAAGAGTTTTGGTAAGCTCGTCCGGGCCACCAAAGTCGAAGGTGCTGAACTCTTCGATCCACAAGGCGAGGAAATCGGTAACGTGCATCAATTGCTCATCAATAAAGGTGAACATCGTGTCGTTTACGCAGTCGTCTCAGTTGGCGATTGGCTCGACGCGGAGCGCGGCGACCGCCTGGCGATCCCTTGGGAAATGCTTCGTCAGAGCACCAAGGAAGACACTGCTGGCTTTGTACTCAACGCAACGCGCGAGCAGGTCTCCGAGGCACCAGCCTTCAAAGACGGAGACCAACCAGACTTCGCAGACGATTCATGGAATCGTGAAGTCCACACGCATTATGGCGTTCAGTGGATGGATCACCGCATGACCGGTGACCGCGCCGCTGCCAACTAATCCACTTCAACCACAACCAAAAGGCACCGGACATTACGTCCGGTGCTTTTTTTGTTGTGCATTTCATCCTAAGCACCGCGGTGTCTCAAGAAGGAAGCATACAAGCTCACATAGCCGGGCCGCACAGGGTCATTGCATCCGCCACGCCCGTGCGACCCGACATCCTATGAAACCGGGCTTAGATTCTGCCCAGGAGAACTAGAATAACTAATATCACCAGGACCAGACCCAACCCTCCAGAAGGAAAGTAGCCCCAGCCCCGGCTATACCCCCAAGTGGGAAGTGTGCCTATCAGAAGAAGAACAAGAAGCAGAAGTATAAGTAGACTCATCTTAATGGAAGATCGCGCACCTGAGCTCCGCTGAGTGTATTCGCAGATTCAGAAAATTAGTCCGCCGTGATTACGGCTTAATCCGTGTTATGGGTCGGATCGCTATCAATGAATTCTTCATTGGGCTTCTTTGTGGATTGAGGGCCGGAGGATTCGTCGAGTCCTTCGTCGCTCCCATGCACCTGGGATTTCGATAGAAACACGATGATGATAAACATAATGATGCCCAAGGCGATTGCGAAGATGACGTAACCCATATGGATGAATCGCAGCTCGCACCTTAGACACGTGCAAATTCTGTGACCGAAAACTCCCGATGTAGCGATCAGGCGAAGCTCTGACCCGCGGCAGAGTTTAGAACCCCGATCCATGATGAATGAACAGCCAAGCACAGAACCAGAAAGCTAACATGCAACCCATCAACACCGTAACGACCAGCATCCATAGAACCAAGCAAACCTTACAAGGAGAATACATTCAGTCCTTAACAGGGGTCGGTATGGCAGACGAACCTGAAATCAGGCTTTGGAATGCACCCGGAACCAACACCACCGGTGAAGTGCCTCCGATAACGGAAGTCGACGAGCAAATCACTCCAGAGCAGCTTGTCCGGGCAGGCATGGATGAGGCAGAGCGCGAACACCGACTCGCAGCGTCGGCAGCACAAAATACTGCTTCATAATCCAAATCTTCACTCTCCCCACGAGCAAATCAAACAAACCCAACCCATAAAATAACAATGAAACTAGATACCTTGGAAGCACTCTTCCACCACGAACTCAAAGACCTGTACAGCGCCGAAAATCAGCTCCTCAAAGCTTTGCCAAAAATGGCAGAAGCTGCACACAGCACGGAGCTGAAAGCCGGATTCGAAAAGCACTTTGAACAAACCAAACAACATGTCAACCGCCTCGAAAAAATCGGCGAAATGTGCGACATGGCACTCTCAGGCCACAAATGCAAAGCGATGGAAGGCCTTATCGAGGAAGGTGCAGACATGATCGACGAGGACGCCGAAGAAAGCGTTCATGACGCCGGATTGATCGGCGCAGCTCAGCGCGTGGAACATTATGAGATCGCTGGCTACGGCACCGCTCGTGCACTGGCCTCGCGCATCGGGAAAGAAGAGGTTGCTGACATCCTCACCGAAACATTGGAAGAAGAAAAAGAGACGGACTTGAAGCTCACCGAACTCGTAGAATCCATGGTCTTCGAAACTTCGGATTCCGAGGATTAATCACTCCCACCTCTCAGGAGAGCGTCTCTCCTTATCAAGACCGCGGCATGTTGCGGCAGATTGTGCTAACACCACTCCGCTGCGACATGCCGCATTTTTATTTAAACCTAAATCCCGCAGTTCAAACGTGAGGAAGGGATAAATTCACCATGAAGGGCACGAAGGACATGAAGGCAGGATGACAGGGCAGATTCTTCGTGCTGTTCACTGCTATTTGGATTTATAGCGGTTTTCAAAAGAAGCTTCCTAAACTTCAGGTATCGGATGATGCCGAAGGCATCTCAGCTACAGGAGCCGGGGGTTGAGCGTAGCGATTACCCCCGGAACCTTTCCCTCCGTCGACGATCCTGAAGGGATCACAGCGACTTGCAAACTCCGCGCTCAGCTATGCGCGAGCGCGCAGATCAGGAGCAGCCGCGTAACAGGAAGAAAAGCAACAGAATCGGAATTGGGATACCAAGGAGCCAGAAAAAGAGATAGCCAATAGCACCTTTGTTGGGGGAAAGTTTTGGGAGTTTCATAATACTTCGGATTCCACCCATGATCGCGGCTGGGGAACGCCAGGGTTGCATTTCCTGCATCGAGAATCTTGACATAGAACCTCTTAAGCGGATAAATGTGCAAAGAATTCGGATTCGCCACGGATCTGAACAGACCCCGTTGATCAAAATTCCACACCTTTCTCCTATGAACACTTCCGATCCGCAGAGCGAAACAATGTTGCCGATCAGTGGAGCCAAGGTCGGCGGGAATCCATTATCGGCAACGATTGCAGGCCTGGGTGCTGCTGCGGTGGGCGCGAGCGTGTGGGCGGCGATTGCCTATTACGCCGATTACGAGCTGGGCTTCGTCGCGTGGGGGATCGGAGTTGCTGTCGGCTTCGCGATCGCGCGGATTGCCGGAGCCAGCGGAATGCCAGCGCAAGCGATTGCAGTGATCTGCGCGCTACTTGGCATTGCAGGTGGCAAATACGCGGCGTTTTACGCCTTCATCAAGGACGAGATTAATGCGGAATACTCCGGCGATGAGGCGGGCGAAATTCTTTCAGAATTAACAATGTTCTCCATGGAGACGATGCAACTTTTCGCATCCTCGTTCTCCGAAATGGTCAGTCCCTTCGACGCACTCTGGGTAATACTTGCCGTCGGCTCAGCCTGGGGCATGACAAAGCCGACGGAATAAAAATTTGGAAATCTCAGTCGGGTTTCGGAGCAGCCTGACGCGTGGGATTTTTGACCACCAGCGCAAGCTCTTTGGGACTGAGAATTTTATACTCACCGCGCGGAGTGCGTCCGAGTTTCAGCGATCCAGTGCGGATGCGTTTGAGAGTCTTCACTTCGTACCCCAGGCGCGCCAGCATGAGGCGGATTTGTCGCTTGAGCCCTTGCTCAAGTGTGAGCAGAAGTTTGTTGGGACCTAATCGTTCATAGGCTACTGCCCGCGCACGCACCATGCGCTTGGTCGTTTCATCGGGCATGATAAAGACGCCTTTGATCAGCTTGGGAAGATGCTCGGAATTGAGCACTTGTTTGGTGACGACCTCGTATTCTTTCTCCACCTTGAAACTAGGATGGGTTAGTCGATGCACGAGATCTCCATCGTTCGTGAGGAGAAGAAGCCCTTCGCTCTCTTTGTCCAGGCGACCCACGTAGGTCATCCGGGGCCAACCCGCAGGAAGCAGATCGAATACAGTTGCACGCCCCTTTTCATCGGACGCGGTCACCAACGCGCCTGGGGGCTTGTTCAGCATGACCGTGAGTTTGGTCTGCGATTCGATCACCCGGCCTTCGGCCTCGACGCGGTCGTCGGGACCAATCACCGTAGCAAGGTCCGTGCACACTTTGCCGTTCAGGCGCACGTGTCCGCTGGTGATAAGATTTTCCACAGAGCGGCGTGAGCCGAGCCCTGCGGAGGCAAGAAAACGATTGAGCCGCATAAAAAATCAACGGTGCACAGTGGCACCGCTGAGTCCTGATCGCCATCCATGAGGAATGGCGGCACGGGGAAAATTAAGCGTCGGGCTTGGTCTTGGGCAGGCCGAGCACTTTTTGGCCTTCTTTGAACTGGCCGCGCTTTTTGAGCAGCTCAACGCGCTCGAAGCGTTTAAGAACGTTGCGTTTGGCAGCAATGGTGCTGGCACCTTTTAGACTACGATGTTGTGACATAACAGATCCTCTCGGAATGGTTGTAAAATTGATGGGTTAATTTGGGAGGTAAGCAATTAGTGCCGAACCCGCAGGGATGCAACTAAAAAACCTCTCAAATTTCCCCTGAGCAGCTCCTACTCAGATGCGCGAACGGCTTCGAGGATTTTCTCAGGCTCCAGCCGCTCTCGGTAATTTTCATCCACATGCACAAACTGAATCACCCCTGCGGCATCCACAATAAACACGGCCGGATGCGGAAGCTGATGGTGATCCATGCCAGAGGCCGCCTCGAGGTCGATCTGGTATTCATTTTTATACTTGGAAACTAACTCGCCCGGCACTTGAAAGACCAACCCGAACGCTTTGGCCGCAGCAGCGCTGCTGTCGGAAAGCAAGGTGTACTTGAGATTTTCGCGATCAGGAGTCTCTCGGATCACAGAGGGTTGATCGGGGCTGATCGCAAAGATGCGGTAACCCGCCTCCAGCAGCTCAGCTTCGATCGAGGCCAGCGCTGAAAGATGTTTGGTGCAATAAGGGCACCATCCTCCACGGTAGAAGATAAGCACAGAGGGTCTGCCATCGAGCGCCTCGGAGAGCTTCACCGCCGCCCCTTCCTCAGTCCTCAGTGCCGGGTCGGGGATGGATTGCCCGGTAACCAAAGGTTCGCTGTTTGCGACGCTGACGGAAACACCAAAGCAAAGTGATAAGAGCAAAAGTAGTGTGAATTTCATATTTCGATAATTAAGAGGATTTGAGTCCGCGATTTATTCCCCTCGAGTTTAAAAATGGAACTACATTTCTGGTCCCGGCCGTGACACGGAATGTAAAGAGTTCAAGATGGAAAACTCATCCCGTCGTGCGGGATTGAGGCGGAAGTTCTGAAACTGAAGTGACAAAAACCAGCTGTGCGGGCAAGGTGCCCGGATGAAACTCAATCATCTCACCTTTTCGGCTATGGTCGTTTTTTGTTTTTGTTCCCGCGGAGGCTTTGAGCTCAAAGCAGACCAACCCGATGAGGGTATGGTTGCCAAGTTCAATCAGTATTACGTGGACTCCGACCCTGAGCGCCCGTTTTATCCAAAATTCCTCGGAGTGCCCGCGATGCAGACACCGACGGATATGTGGGTGATGCAGGAAATTATCTCCGAAGTCGCACCGGATCTCATTATCGAATGTGGCACTGCAAATGGCGGATCAGCATTATACTATGCAAGTATCCTGGAGCGCGTAAATCCCACAGGTAACGTCATCACCATTGATGTTGCTCCGTGGCTTCACGAAAGCATTGATGGTCTGACTGACAGCCCGCATTTGCAGCAGGCAGCACGCACGTTGGCGGAGTCGCGCATTGAGGTTATCACCTCGAGCAGCATCGACCCTGATCTGATCACTAAATTGACCACGCGTGCGGCCGGGAAGAAGGTGCTCGTCGTTTTGGATTCCTGTCACCACTGGCAGCATGTCCTTGCGGAGATCGAAGCTTACAAAGACCTCGTGTCGGTTGGGAGCTACCTTGTCGTCCAGGATACCATTATTGATCAGCAGGATGCATGGATCGACCGCTACGCCGCGCCCTGCCTGCCGGAACATAAAGGCCGCGGAGGACCAGGCAAAGCGGTCACCACCTTTCTAAAAACACCATCAAATTTTGCTGTGGATGAGGAACGCGAAAAATATCTGCTGACGTTTTTCCCATCCGGTTATCTCAAACGGATGCGATAAAGCCTCTCTTCCCGCCCTCAAAAAACTGGATAGAGTTCCTCTCATTTTGGAGAGGGCTTTGAACGACTGCCACGGCTGGCTCCGATGAAAACTGAGAGCCGCGTGTTTTCCATGAAGCGGTGATTGTCGTCCACCATCTCCATGAGCACATCGTGGAGCGGACAAGGATCGCCGTTGCCGCACCAGTTGTGGCCAAACGGGCAGAGGGAGCGACTCTCCATTTACTCAAAGAGGCGAACAATATCCAGCAAGCAGATCTCTGATGCGGGCTTGGCAAGTCGATACCCGCCGCCGGGACCCCGTTGGCCCGTCACGAGTCGCGCTGAAGCCAGCTGCGTCAGCAATTTCGCGGTAAGCGCCTGTAGAATCTCGCGCGACTCAGCAATCTCTTTTGATCCGGCCCGCCTCTCTGGATCCGCAGCAAGGTAACTCATGACCACAATCGCATTCGCCGCCGTTTTTCCATAAATAAACATAAAGTGCGTGTGAGAAAGAGCACCCGTTTATGCCCTCGCCCGTGTCCGGAACAACGCGATGAGCGCAATAAAGAATGTCCCGAAAACCAATGGCAGCAAATACGAGGGGCCGGGGCCGCCTCCCTCCGCAAGCGCTGAGAGATCGATGTCCGATTTTTTGACGACAATCCTTGCCTTCATGTAGGGATGCGGGACGCAGATGTATTCGTAGGTGCCTTCCACTTCAAAAGTGTGGCTGGCCGATTCTCCATGAGCCAGTAGTGGCGTGGTGAAATATTCATCGCCGCCGTCATTCCCCGACGCATTGTGACCTTCAAATTCTCCTGCGAGGTAAGTGAACGCGTCCTCATTCGTCCACGTGACCGTGGTTCCCGGCTCGATCTCAATGACCTTGGGACAAAAGGAATTGCCAATGATCTGGACATCCACTTCACGGGTGCCTGGAGCATAGGTAGCCGGCTTGTCGTAGTCCGTGGGTTTGAAGGGCGCGATGACCCGCACCGCTTTTTCGGTGATCTCAGCCATCTCCTCCCGCGTGTTAGTAAGGCCTTCGGGGGTGACCAGCGCAGTGCGCTCGGCATCCTTTTCAGCAACAATCAATCCGATGGCACCGCGGGCGGCCGAGCCCACCGCGTGTGTGAGCATTGTGTAAGCGCCTTCATCGGGAGGAATGCGAAAGTCGATCACAAATGAATCGCTGGGACCCGCAGTGACGGATTGCCCACCGGGCATCGCCATACCCGGCTGACCCTGCCAGTACACATAGTCCCAGACGATGCCGACAATGTGAAAGGTCGAAAGCAAGTTAGGACCAACGTTCAGGAAATTGATACGCACAAAATCTCCCGGACGCGCTTTGATCGGCTCCTCGACGTAGCGGAAGAGCTTGCCATTGAACGTCGTGTAAAGCGCATTGCCTTCGAGGGCGTCTTTGCCGTTGGCATAAAATTCATGCTGCACGAGGTAGAGCTCGATGTCGGGTTCGCGGCCCATGATTTCCTCCATGACATAGGGCTCCTTTTTCGGCTTCACCACCATCATTCCATATTGACCGGCCAGCACGTGCATGGGGATCGCATGGCCACCAGGTGCGCAGTGATACATGTAAACTCCGGGGATCGTCGCGCGGAAAACCACCCTGCCGCTTTCGCCGGGATTAATCTTCCCCAGGTATTTCGATGTCTGGGTATATGCCGCATGAATGGACGCTCCATGCGGAACGGTGCCGGTGTTTTCCACAATGAATTCCACGATGTCGCCCTCGTCCACAAGCACCAGCGGACCTGGCACGGTGTCATTGGTGAGGAATCCATCATAGACCACACCATTGCCGATATAAGCCTGACCTTCGGAAAGCCGGATCGTGAAAGTTTTGTCCGGGGGTGTGTCTTGCGGGACATAGGACGTGGCCGGGATTGGCAGATTGTAATCGCGTTCGATGATGTCGATGAAAGGATCGCCCTTCCATGCATCCGGCACGGCGTCGTAACGCTGGCCGTATGAGGCTCCGAAGCGCCGGGCCAAATCCGGCATGTCCATACCTTCCGGTTTGGCAGGCAGAGCTGGCAGGATTTCACCCGGCACCTCACTTTGTTCAGAAACGTCCGGGGGAATCTGCGCGGCCTCCTCGTCTGCTTCTGTCTCGACTGGTGCCGGTGCCTCTGTCGCCGCCTGTGCCAGC
>JBGTCP010000125.1:0-4654 GCA_041748815.1 Chthoniobacterales bacterium | reverse complement strand
CCTGGTGGACATGGGCATCGAGCCGTTTTTAGTGGCGTCCTCGGTGCGTGCGTTCATCGCGCAACGGCTGGTGCGCGTGCTCTGTCCATCCTGTAAAGCGCCTGGTGACTACCCGGAAACCTACTTGAGGCAGATTGGGTTCCCAATGCGTCAAGCCGATAAAGTGCGCAAGGCAGTGGGCTGCGAGCAATGCCGGTTCACGGGCTACACTGGTCGCCGTGCGCTCATGGAATTGTGTGTGGTGAGCGGGAAGTTACAGGAAATGATCACCGGTCGCGAGCCCGGCACTTCACTGCGGCAGGTGGCTATGAGCGAAGGCATGATCCCGCTGCGCCAGGATGGATGGAATTGGGTTGCAGCCGGTGAAACCACCATTGAAGAAGTCGTGCGGGTCACCACTGCCGACCTCGAAGGACTTGACGAATGAGCCTGTTCCTCTACGAAGCCATCCGCACCGATGGCGGACGCGTGAATGGCGAGATCGACGCCAAATCCCGCGCCGAAGCTCACCTCCTGCTGGAGCGGAAAAAGCTGCAGCCGGTCTCGTTGAAAATCGCAGCAGATGTCTCCGCAGACGCGCAGAAGCACGCAGCCAAAAAAGCTGCGCCGACCGTCACCGGACCCGTGCGGCTTTCGCAAGCGCAAATCATTTTTTTCACTGAAGAGCTTTCGGACTTGTTGGATGCCGGGCTGCAGCTCGAGTCGGCTCTCAAGGTGATCGAAGACCGGCAGGCGGCTCCCGCGCTGAAACAGGCCGCAGCGCGCATGCGACAGCTCGTGCGGGATGGAATGAATTTCTCCGATGCTTTGCGTTCAGTCTCACCCAGCTTTGGCGAGTTGTATTGCAGCCTCGTATCTGCTGGTGAGCTCAGCGGTGCATTGCCCAAAATTCTGAAGCGTCAGGTAAAGTATCTCAACACGATGCAGGATCTTCGCAGTCAAATCGTGCAGGCGTTGATTTACCCCAGCTTCATTGTGGGTGCAGGCATCCTGATGATGTTCCTTTTCATGATTGTGCTGGTTCCGCAATTGATGGATCTTTTTGATAAATCGGATCGCGAGTTGCCCCTTGTGACGAAGATCCTCATTGGCACGAGCACGTTTTTGCAGGCTTACTGGTGGCTGATTATTGCTGCAGTTTTCGGTCTGGTGATGGGTTTTCTGGCAATCATCCGCCAGCCTGCGGGGCGGGAGTGGTGGGATCGCGTCAAGTTGGATCTGCCTTTGTTTGGACAGGTGTTGCGTTCAGGATTTCTTGCGCAATTCAGCCAGACACTTTCCAATCTTGTGGGGAATGGACTGCCACTGCTCACCGGCATGCGTCTCATGGAACGGGCGACCACGAATACTTATCTCAAAAAACGCATCACGCGTATTTCTGAAATTGTGGCCGAAGGTGGTTCGCTTTCGCGGTCGATGAAGCGGGTGGGCGGCTTCCCCGATGTGTTTGTGGACCTCGTCGGTGTGGGCGAACAGACGGGTGAAATCGGCAACTCACTTGAGAAGGCGGCGATCCGTTACGAGAAGGATATGAACCGGCGCATCACCCGGATCACCGCCCTCATTCAGCCTGTGATTATTTGTGTGATTGCGGTCATTGTCGGCGTGGTCATTTACTCGATCATCACCAGCATCTTCGAAGCCATCTCCGGCATGCGTCCAGAGCGGTAGTACTGGGGGACAGCATTCCAAGCCGGAGGCTTTCGGCCATTGGCCGGTGGTCAGGGAGCATTTGCGACCACCACCACCGGAACAAACCCACCACCAGAATTCATCCCGGAGGGATGACATCGTCGGCATATGGTGTCGCTGGCGATGGTGCCTCCTTGCCACGCGAACCGGTCAACGCGACGGTCGTGGCTGGCATCCCTCCGGGATGCTGATTCTTTATATCGGATGACCGGTGGTGGCGCTCGCAAATGCTCCCTTACCACCGGCTAATATCTCACAAGCCTCCGGCTTGAGCGCAGCGACAGCTCTGGGTGCGATACCTTGCCAGCAAAAAACAAAAAAGCTGGTGTCTCGGAACGGGACACCAGCTTTTTTTGTAGGAGAGTGGAGCTGTTAAGCTTGGGGGGCTCTCCGGTTTTCTTTGGGGAGAAAGGGTTTTGTCGCAAGGAGTAGTCCTTGTGCCTTTTCACATAAAATCTTTATTAACTATCTCTGGATGCTCAGCCTGCGTCAATCTTTTTATTTGCAAATCATCAGGTGAGCCCATGTTTTTATCTTTACCTCAAAAAGCATGGAGGTAAGGGGAGTCGAACCCCTGGCCTCGTCATTGCGAACGACGCGCTCTACCAGCTGAGCTATACCCCCGTTGCCTTTGCGGGACATAATTTCTTAATTCACCAGCGGATGCTTGGCAACCGGAATTAGTAGGAGGCCTGAGAACCTTTGAGGTTCTTTTTGCTGATCCAGGGCATCAGTCCGCGAAGGCGTGCGCCGACTTTTTCAATGGGATGTTTCTCGCCGGCTTTGAGCAGGGCGTTGTAATTTTTCATGCCGGTGTCGGCTTCGTTGATCCACTCTTGAGCAAATTTGCCATTCTGAATTTCCTTCAGGATGGCTTTCATTTTCTTCTTCGTTGCGCCGTCAATCACACGCGGGCCGCGCGTGACGTCACCATATTTTGCAGTCTCCGAGATGGAGAATCGCATGCCTGCGATACCGGCTTCGTTCATGAGATCGACGATGAGCTTGAGTTCGTGGAGGCATTCGAAATACGCCATCTCGGGCTGGTAACCAGCTTCAACGAGGGTTTCAAAGCCTGCTTGCACAAGTGCGGAAGCACCGCCGCAAAGCACTGCCTGTTCGCCGAAGAGATCGGTTTCAGTTTCTTCCTGGAAGGTGGTTTCAAACACACCGCCACGGGTTCCGCCAATGCCTTTGGCCCATGCGAGTGCCACTTTTTTGGCAGACTTGCTGGGGTTCTGATAAATCGCGATGAGGGAGGGCACGCCTTTGCCTTCGGTGTATTGGCGGCGCACGATGTGGCCAGGGCCTTTGGGCGCAACCATGATGACGTCCACTTCCGCAGGAGGCACCACCGTCTTGTAATGAATCGCAAAGCCATGGCTGAAGAGCAAGGTCTTGCCAGCTTTCAGATGCGGCTTGATATCCGCCTCAAAAACCGTAGGGATTTTGAGATCGGGCACCGCAATGAAAATCACATCCGCTTTTTTAACTGCATCTGCCGTATCATATACCTTGAGTCCCTGCTTTTTAGCGACATCGCGCGATTTGCTCTTTGGATAAAGGCCGATGATGACGTTGAGTCCGCTCTCTTTAAGGTTAAGAGCATGTGCGTGACCCTGGGAGCCGAAGCCGATGACGGCACAGACTTTATCTTTGAGTGGGTCGAGGGAGGCGTCTTTATCGGTGTAGATTTTGGCAGGCATGTTTTTTTACAGTTGGGTAGGTAGTTGTTTTGACGAGAATGGGTAAGGATGCAGTGCGGGGAAAATTATTCTTCTTCCTGGACTTTGGAGCGCGCCATGGCGACTTGGCCGGTGCGGGTCAGCTCGGACACACCGAACTTGCTCATGAGATTGAGGAATTTGGTGATCTTGCTCTCGTTGCCCGTGATTTCCACCGCAAGGCGGTCATGTTGCACATCAATGATTTTGGCGCGGAAAATATCGCAGATCTGCATCACTTCGGAGCGTGTGCTGGAGTCGGCACTCACGCGGAGCAGCGCGAGCTCACGGTCGACATATTCGTCTTCGCGGAAGTCCTGCACTGCGATGACGTCGACGAGTTTCTGAAGTTGTTTGATGACCTGCTCGAGCGTTGTGTCATCGCCACGCACAACGATGGTCATGCGTGAGGTGCCTTCGTCCATTGTCGGGCCAACATTGAGGGTATCAATATTGAACCCGCGTCCGCTGAACATGCCGGCGATGCGCGCAAGCACGCCAAACTTGTTTTCCACTTTCACTGATATCGTATGTCGCATAAAGGGTGACGACATTCGATGGAATCAACCGCTTCGTCAAATGCAAAAAAGCAGGGGATTTTGCCTCGTGTGTGATTGTATAGCGGTTTTCAAAAGTAATTTCCGAAACTTCAGGCATCGGATGATGCCGAAGGCGTCTCAGCTACAGGAGCCGGGGGTTGAGCGTAGCGATTTGCGAAACGCCAACGGCGTTTTATCTATCAGCCCATGGTTGTGAGGCACGAACTACCATGGGTTAAAATCTTCTGACAATAACTCTGAAGGAGTTAAAGCCTGGGATCTGGGATACAGCCCGTTGGCGTTCTTCAATCACATGCTGGGCCTAATGGCGCGGATGCGCATTTCGGCGGATTGGTTGCCGCGGAATTCGTTGCGCTCGACGTGGAATGCGATGTCCCAGGGGGGGCGGGGCAGGGGGTGTTCGGCGCCGTTGAAGAAGATGGCGGCGATGCGTCCGCGTCCGTTGTCGAGGTGCAGCTTGAGGTGCTTTTCTTTGAGGGTGACAGGCTCGATGGCAGGAACGGCTCCGCGCACCATGAAGAGCGGTCGGGCGTTGGCCATGCCAAAAGGCTCGAGTTCGTCGTGCTCGGCGAGCAGGTCGAGATGGATCTGATCCAACCGCAACGCGGCATCTATTCGAAGCCGCGGGATCAGGCTTTCGGCGGTTAATAGATCATTGGCAACCGTGTTGAGCTCACG